>NZ_JAMYQZ010000034.1:0-61829 GCF_040321145.1 Mesorhizobium sp. M0514 | reverse complement strand
TCTCGCTCACCGACCAGGACGGCCAGAACGCCACAGGCACGCTGTCCGTCAACATCGTCGATGACGTGCCGACATTGGGAACCGTGCAAAGCCAGCAGGCAAGCACCGATACGTCGCAAACGCCGGCCGTTGGAACACTCCACTTCGTCGCCGGCGCCGACGGCGCCGGGGCCACCATGACGATCACTGCCAACACAACAGGCATCACTTCGGCCGGCCACAACCTCATCACGGAGCAGTCCGGCAGCGTGTTGACCGCCTATGCCGACAACAACAACAACGGAAGCCATGATGCAGGCGACACGGCGGTCTTTACCATCACCGTTAATCCGAATGCCGGTACGTCGGGGCAGTACACGTTCGACCTTTTGGCACCTTTGGACGGCACTGTCAGTAATGTCTCCGTTGCATCGAGCGGCGCCTTCGGCTCCGGCCCCAGCAATTCCATCGTGGTGACGGCGGGCGGTCAGAATGTCGTGATGGTGACCGGATGGGCGCCAACGGATGCCGGCGGCTCCTTCACCTCACCACACGAGACGGCATGGCTGGCCGGCGGCATGCCATCGTTGACACAAACAAGCAACGTCAATGGTTCGTCAGCAGGTTGGGGCCTCGGCAACAACAATTTCGACGGAGGCGAGTTCATGCGTTTCGATTTCGGGACGCCGGACGACTATGACGGCCCGGGCGGCTATACGGCTCCGGCCATCACCCTCGCGACTGTTAGCTATGCCAAGTTTTCGTTCGATGCGGTTACCGCCGGCGACAAGATCGAGTTCGTCGCCCACTACACCAACGGAACCACGGCTTCCTTCACTCCGGCGGTCGGTGCGACGTTGCTGACGATCACATCGCCTGCCGGAACGCAGATCGCATGGGTCGACGCCTATGAGTCGTCGGGCAAGACCAAGCTGAACCTGACGGATGTCGGGGTCACGAGCACCACGGTCGACCATACAATTCCGGTCGCGTTGCAACTCACGGATGGCGACGGGGACACAACAACGACGGCGAATTTCACTGTCCACGTGGCGGCCGGACTGATACCTTTTGCCATTGCCGCTCCGGTCGTACTCGACCTCAACCATGATGGAATCCACACCACCGATCTGACGCACTCCACCGTTTCGTTCGACTATAACGGCGATGGCGTCGCTTCGAAAACCGCCTGGGTCGATACGCATGACGGTATCCTGGCGATCGATCTCAATGGCGACGGCAAGGTGAACAACGGTTCGGAGATCGTGTTCACCCAACATGCCGCCGGCGCTGCGACCGACCTTGCCGCGCTCGAGCAGCTCTATGACACAAATCATGATGGCAAGCTGACTGCCGCCGACCACGACTTTGCGCAATTTGGTGTCTGGCAAGATGCCAACGGCAACGGCGTGTCGGATTCGGGCGAGTTCAAATCTCTGGCCGCCTTGGGTATCGTCGAGATCGGCCTCGATAGCAACAATCAGCACTCGGTTTCGGCGGACGGCTCGGTCTTGACCTATGGCGAAGCCACCTTCACGACCGCCGACGGTCAGATAGCCGCGGTCGGCGACATCGGCTTCGGCAACTACGATAACGCTAGCTCCGGAAGCACGGCCGCCATCGCCGGCACTTCGGGAGCCGACACGTTCAAGATCGACAATCTAAACATCAAGGATCTGATCGCCGACTACCATGCCGGTGAAGGGGACAAGATCGACTTGAGCGCGTTGTTCGACAAGGCGCCGGCCGGCAACATGGCCGACTATGTGCATTACGACACCGCGACCAGCACCGTGAGCGTCGATACCAGCGGCTCGGGCAACGCGGCCAACTTCGTGGATGTCGCCGTTCTGCAGAATGCGCCTGCCACCGGCACGATCAACATCCTCTACGACGACACACAACATCAACAGCACACGGCCACGATTTAGCACTTATGCGTGGCCGTACTCTCATGCTACATATTAGCGAAACATAAAACCGCAGTTTGGAGAGGGACTTAAATGAAGCGTTGTGCAAGATTGCTGGCTTCGGCCGCGGCGCTGCTGTTGGCTGGATCGACTGGCTTCGCTGCCGACATCATCGAAGGGCCGGTGGCCGACTATTGCCGGACCGTCGGCACATCGAACCTGGTGCTGACCGACAACATCGTCGATCTCAAGGCCGAGGTGGTGAAGCTGATGGACGAGTCGGTGGCCGTCGCCAACAGCTCGGAATGGATCAATTCGTCCCGTCCTACCTTCGTCTGGGCATCGGAAGCCAAGGTCGCCTGCGGCATGGCCTATGGCTACCTCAAGACGAACTACAAGGACGAGGACACGCTCAACAAGTGCGAATGCTTCCACGACCGCATGGTCGAGTACATGAACTGACCGGAAGGGATCCGGCAGTGCCGGTTGGCTGACCCGATGGTCGGCGGACGATTGACGAGGGCGATCGCCGGAGCGATCGCATTGACCGGTTTTGGCCAGCTTGCCACGCAAGCCTGCGCCAACTGGCTGGAACGACCTAGCCTGGAGAGACCAGCACCGTTCGGCTTGAGGCGGCCGGTTCGCTGCGACGCCGCCTCCGAATGGACGCGCGCGACATTCAAGGCGTTTGCGACATGCCAGGCATCGCTCTACGGCTTGGAACCGGTGCTGGCGCACGCGGTAATGGAGATCGAAAGCGAATTCGATCCCGATGTGCACGGCGCCGATGGTGAGGTCGGGTTGATGCAGGTAATGCCCGCGACGGCCCGAATGCTGGGCTTTCGTGGCTCGCTCGACGAGCTTGGCGCGCCGGCGACCAACATCGCGCTCGGCGTCAGATATCTGGCGCAGGCAAACAGCCTTGCCGCAGGCGATCTCTGCACCACCGTCATGAAGTATCGTGCCGGGCACGGTGAAACCCGGTTCTCCGAACTTTCGGTCCGCTACTGCCGGCGTGCGCGTGCAATCCTGGCGAGAGAAGGTTTTGCGGTGGCCGGGCCATTGCCGGTGGCGACGTTCGGATTCTCCGCATTCCCGACAGCAGGAGACGATGGTGCCCCTGCCCCGGCGAGGCGGATTTGTGTGCGCCGACTGTTCGTGCCGGGCCCGCGATACATGAAATGCGCGGACTATCGAAGCGCCGGGCAAGCCAGAATGATCAAGGCGCTCCGGGCAAGACTTTTCGACGGCTGAGCCATAATCCAGCAATTGCAAAGACGGCGAGGCAAGTCTGCCGTAAGATGAACGGATGAGACCGGGACAAATACCCGGCGGGATATGAGGGAGGCATCATGGATTCTGGCCGGCAGCGACACGGTTTGTGGACGTGGGCGATCGTCTTTGCGTTCGCGGGCATGGTGTCGGGCTGCCAGTCGAAGGGCAGCGTCTCGGACGCGCTCGACCCGGCGGCGATCGCCGCACCTGGAGCGCCGGCCGCCGGCACCGCTGCCAGCCCGGCCCAAGCCACGCGATCGCTCGGCACCGGGTCGACGAAGGTCACGATGCTGCTGCCTTTGTCGGCCCCGGGCAACGCCGGCGAAAACGGCAGGAAGATGCTCGATGCGACCAAGCTGGCGATGGCCGACCTTGGAAACGTCCTGCTCACGGTCACGGTCGAGGACACCATGGGCGACAGCGCGCACGCCAGCAAATTGGCGGTGAAGGCGATCACCACCGGAGCCACGATCGTCATCGGCCCGGTGGAACTTGCCGCGGCTCAGCACATTGCCAAGCTGTCGGGATCGAAGCGGCCGCCGGTGCTGGCGCTGGCCGACAATTTCGCCGGCGGCCCGGGCGTCTATGCGGTGCGCCTCAACGAGGCCGACAGCGCGGCCGCGGGCGCAGCCGGCCTGGCGGCCAAAGGCAGCAAGAAGTTCGTGTTGCTCGTCGCGGCAGGAGCGAATGCCGGCGCGGTTGAAAAGCGGGTCGCCAACAGCCTCAGCATCTATGGCGCGACGCTCGCCGTCACCATTCCGTATCCGGCCGGCGATGGCGGCACCAAAGTGGTCAATGATATGGGCTCGCTGGTCGAGGCTCCCGATGCCATCATCATCGCCAGCGGCGACGACAATCCGGCGCAGATCCTTGCGGCGCTGAAAACGAAAGGCATTCCTGGAAAAGCAATTGCCGTCGTTGGAACCAACCGCTGGCTGGAACATCCGATGGAGCCGCTGTTTGAAGGCTCCTACATCGCCACGCTCGACCCAACCGAAACCGGCCCGATCGCCGACCGCTTCAAGACGACCTACAATTATCCA
This sequence comes from Mesorhizobium sp. M0514, assembly GCF_040321145.1. NCBI lineage: Bacteria > Pseudomonadati > Pseudomonadota > Alphaproteobacteria > Hyphomicrobiales > Phyllobacteriaceae > Mesorhizobium > Mesorhizobium sp. M0514. The sequence goes on along the minus strand of NZ_JAMYQZ010000034.1, from coordinate 57,622 downwards.
GCCGACGCCAATGTCGCCTACGCCTATGATATGGTCGCCCTGACAGCAGGAATTGCAAGTTCGGCCGGGCCGGACGGCTTCAGCAAGCAGGTGCTCGAAAATCGGAGCGGATTTCGCGGATCGACCGGCCTGTTCCGGTTTCGGGCGGATGGCTCCAGTGAGCGATCCATGCCCTTCTACCAGGTTCGAAAAGGTGCACTCAAGCTGGTCGCCAAATCGACATCGGGGTATTGAGGGGCAAGGAACCTTGCTTGAGTTGATGGGCTGGCTGAGGCACAATCGCTTGATATTGCTCGGAAGCCTGCTGCTCCTGTCCGGGGTCTTGTTGATCATCCGGGCCGCCGATCTGCTTCCCATCGATCGGCCGATACCAGCGCCGCGTCAATCCATCGACGATAGCCAGCCAATGCGACCAGTTGCGACCGTCGCCAATACGCCATGGCGAGGACGGGCACGCAAGATTGCTCAGGACCTTATCGCGCCGCCACAGCTTGATCCGGCGCAAATCGAACGGGTCGAGCCGCGCCTGCCGCTCAGCGACCTTGGTCTGGCTTCGCCTGCAGGGATGCGGATGCCAAAGGATTGGAAAGAGGTCCTGCTGTACCAACCGGTTGCCACCTCGTCGGCAACCTTCGAATCGATGGGGCGCAAGGTAGCCATCAGCGGGATCCAAGGCATTGACCTGGATGAGACCTGTTCGTTTCGTGGCATCGCCTGGCCTTGCGGCCAGCGTGCGCGCGCGACGTTCAATTCCTGGCTGCGCGGCCGGGCGCTGAAATGCGTCGTGCCGCCGGAAATCGATCGTTTTGCCATTGCGGCACCGTGCAGCTTGAGCAAGCAGGATGTCGGCGCCTGGCTTGTTTCCAATGGCTGGGCGACGGCCCTGGCGAGTGGCATCTATGGCAAGGCGGAGGCAGTGGCCAGAGACGCGCAGATGGGGATATTCGGCCCGCCGCAATAGCCGATAATTCGGTGTCGTTGCTTTTGCCGCCGTAGCCTTGCTTTTGAAGGGCTGATTTCGGGCCGATGGTAGGTGATTGCGCCATTACTAAAATTGTATGTTTCCTCGAAACTGAAAGTGCAGCACCTTGGCCTTATGACAGCCGATCAGGCGGGAGATTGGCTAATGATGACACCAATGGCGAATAGCTCGCCCCGGCAATGGAAAGATATCGCATGGCTGACTGCCCTGGGATCGGCGGGAATTCTGCTCCTCTCGGTTGGCCTAAATTATCTGCTTCTGTTCTCGGAAGCCTTGACGCCGTTCGGCCGCAGCATGGTCACAGCGATCCTGTTGCCGGTCATCGTCGGTGGCCCGCTTTTGCTGTTCATTGGCCTGCAGCGGACCGAGCTCGTCCGTTATCGAAGAGAACTCAACAAGTCGGCGACCTTTGACAGCCTGACAGGCTGCCTCAACCGGACAGTCTTCACGTCGATGGTCGAAAGGAGAGCAACCAGGCCGGAATCGTCTGGTCCAAGATCTGGCGCCTTCCTGGTCATTCATCCCGAACACATCAGGTCCATCAATCTGCGCTTCGGCCTTGGCTGGGGTGACGAAGCCTTGCGGCTCATAGCCTCGACCATCCAGTCATCGGTACGCAAGGAAGATCTGGCGGGCCGGATCGGAACCTCCATGTTCGGGGTCTTTCTGCCCGGCGCGACAGAAGAAGACGCCAGGGAGATCGGCGAGCGTATCCGGGCGCGCGTGGCCCAAGCCTATTTCGCGCCAAAAGGAACCGCGGACACGCTGACCATCAGCGTCGGCGGCGTGGTGTTTGAAAACGAGTTGGAATTCGAGGACATGTTCCGATCGGCGGAATCGCTGTTATCCGGCATGGAGCACCAGCCTGGACTTCAACTGTCGCACCTCCACAACTAGCTGAGACGACTCGTTGCCGGAGGAACACCGCCGCAAATATGTCTTGCCGCGCGGCTGCGACAGCGATCATCTTGCCCTTGTTGCCAAACCGGACGATTGGCCCATGGGGCGGTTTCAACCCGTGGGAGGTCTGGCTCCTGACGGTGCTGATGGCATCGGCCGCGCATCGCTGGCAGTATTGCCGGACCGATCAAGTTCTGGTTGCCGCTGGTTGCAGCAACCTTGATCGCCTTGATGGCCGGCTATGGGACCATGCTCCTGCCGCCGAACTCCTGACAGGCCGAGACACCCGCCGCGCGAGTAGCATCAGGTTCGGCGCTCAGGGTACGAGCTTGCCGGCCGAGCACCCGCCGCGTGAACGTGCTGCTCAGGGAGAACAATAGCGAACGCGCTCATTGCCTCTCCTTCGCTGCGCGTTTTGCCCCAGCCAGGCCACGCGCCTTTCTCGTTCGCCGGACTTTGGGCTTACAATTCCAATCTCGACACAACCAGCTGCACCATCATCACAAAGCCTGCCGCAGAACCGATGAAGCAGTTGCATGATCAACAGCCTCTCATTCTCTACCAGGCATACTATGACGCCTGGCTGGACCAGGGGACCAAAGGACCAGCCTCAAGGACATTCTCAGCCACGACATCGACGGTCAGCTGCAGTTCAACCGCGTTGGACGTGAGGTGAACACGAGCGCCGTCAACAAATTTCCCAACGACCATCCCGGCCTGGTCGGGCGGAGCCGGCGACTTTTTCTGTTCGCCGAAATCGTCAAGCACGCCCCTGCTGGGGCGAAGCTTTCTAAAGCACGCTCCGACCACATATTTTAGGAGGGCGGGATGACAGAGCGTCAGCAAGAGATCGTCGCGAATGCATGGGCACTGGCTACGGGCGCACAACAAATCCTAGAGGCGCTTCTCATCATGCTGAAAAAGTCGGGAACGTCGCGCGACCTTCGATTGCCGGGTAGCCGGGAAGTGGACCATCAGTTAGGGGTCCGTAGCTAGAGCGTGATAAAGCAGCAAACACACTATCATAGAAACGGCGCTGCCTAGCAGCTGGTCTGCCGTCAGGCCGGAAAAATAGACAAGATGAAACGCCACCAACGCTCTACCAATCACGGTTCGGAACACTGCCGAACTAACCGTTAGTCGGCGCTAATGTTCCGGTCGGGACTCGCTACCGCTTTGGAAGCATTCTGCACTCGGGGGAGAGGGCGTGGGCAAAGTCCAGCGTCATCAAGGTGCGGATCAGGCCGACCGCTGGCGCAAGAACGCAAAGGGGCGGTGGATGTGGCGACGGCAATATCTGCCGGCGCTGGTGATGGTTCCCTGACCGGCTCATCCCAGCTGGCTGGCTGAGTGGCACCCGCACGGCCGGCGCGGGGAGCTGCGATATCAAGGGCAACATTTCCACCAGTACCGATGAGCGATTTATCACGTTCCAGGGCATGAGCATTACTGGAAGACGACGATCAGTTTCAGTACAGCGAGCGCTGGCTGTGCAGCGAGGCAGAGGCATGGGCCGCCGGCTGGCGCAAAGCAAGGCGGTAGCGCGGTAGCCACCACCATGTGCAGGCCCGCCAGCCCGTCATCATGGTCCGAACCTGATCGCACCCGCCGACCTTGGTCTCAACGTCGTTGATTGGCACTGCCACGCGGCTTTCCTTCATTCGCATGGTTCGCAGAGATTAGCACGATCGCATACTCTCATCATCCGGCGTCGTCTCCCTCACAAAGCAGCGCCGGTAAGGCTCGGCGCCCTTCTTGTTTGTCCCCGTGTGCCAAAGGAGGTCGCCGGGCCTGCCGTTGCTCATCTTTGCGGGTTGCTCCTGATGGCTCCGCTTGGCGCCGTGGCCCTGCGTCTTCCTTCGGGTAAGGCCGGCGAGGCGCTTGTCAGACGGCCTGGCATGTAGAATTATGGTCCTCGTTGCGGCGACGCCCTCAATGGAGAGCGCCAATGGCCAGAACAAACCTTCCGAACAGCTTTCCCGGGCTGAAATCGAGCGCTTCCTGGCGGCAGCCGAAGCGCTGCACAAGAGCATCGCCGGGCCGCTCCTGGCGTACCACAGGGAGCACTGCCAAGCTCTACCTGAGGCCCATGGACCCCTGTTGAAGTCGATTGAGACGGTCACCGGTCAGAAGGCGCAGTTCATCCGCTGGAACGGGACAGGACCGGCACAGCCCCGGAGAAGCCTCCGGGCTGGTTCTCCTCGCGCAACTCTCGCGCCGCATCACCTCTAAGAGCAGTTCGAAGACGCTTTCGATTTCGCCGTTGATTTGGTCGGCAGGGATGCCAGGCTTCTCGGCCGCTGTCGTCAATTGGTCTGCTAAGTCGCTGGCGGCGATCGGATCGCCCTGCGTCACAATCGCGGCGCGGAGGGGTTTTATTAGCTCCCCCTCATCTTGACGCCGGCGCCGGCTGCTCCAAAGTCTTGGGCATGGCTCGGGGAAGTATCAAAGTTGGCGACGAGGTCGCAGTCACGGCGATTGTGCGCGGCCGGGTGACGCCCGATCGCATAAGCGTGACGATCCCCTCCTACGACTTCCCGCATTCTGTTGTCGATTCGACTTGGAAGGCTGTGATTGGCCAGCATATGGAATTGATCGGCCCTGTCACACGCATCGACGGGGACAAGGTAACCGTCAGCCTCCGGCCATTGGTGACTGTCGACGCCGAGCACGTGCGCCTGGTCGAAAGCAACGTGGCGCTTCCGCGAGCGCGAAAAAGGCCGCTCGTTGACAAAGTTTAACTTGCCTGCCCACCCAAGGAACGGCCAGTGAAACTTTCCCCATCACATCGGCTCTGGTCGCCTCCCGCTAGCTGCCGGCGCGTTGCGATATCGGCGCAGTAGACGGGTCGGCATTTTCCGAACTTTCCGACATCTCGTCGCGATGACGTTGGCGAAGGCGCTTCAGCAGTTCGCGTGAGGCTTGGATCGCCCTGCGCGATTGATCCATGTTCTGGCGAAACGTGGCGCGTTCCTCCATGGACTTCTGCCACTTCAGCAAGGTAGCCGTAGTCGCAGTGGCCGCTTGAGCGATATCTATGGGCGTTGCAACCATCGCATCCTCCCAAAAAAGGCAATGGTAAACGCAATCTTTATAGGCCCGCCGAAACCCTTTCTTCAATCAAAAACGACCGTACAGATTCATACACCAAATGGTATTCGTCGGGGCGCTCGACGGCGGCTTCGTCGACCTCGGCCTCCATCTCGTCGTTGACGGTTTTGGTCTTGCCAAAACCGTCCATCGCCACACCGTCAAGCCCTGCAGCCAGCTGGCACCTCACGCTCCTTGCCATCCTTGCGCGCTTGGGCGCCGTACATCCAAGCGTAGGTGGCGCGTTCCTGATCTTTCTTAGGCATGGCCATTTGCATCATCCTCCCGGAAATCCAGCAGCCTTGCGTGCCCCAGCTTCTCTTCGCCTTTGAGGGTCTTGACCCAGCCAACCAGTCCGGGCTTCAGCCACTCGGCCTTGTCCTTTTTATGCCCCTTCGGGACCGGGCCGCCAACCTTGCCCTGGACGCGATCCCAAAGCGCTTGCCGCTCATCGGCACTGAAGTTGACGAGTGCGCCGCCTTTATAGAGGCCCTTTTCAGCGATGATCACCTGGGTAGCTTTGCCGCGCTCGCGCTGTGCACCGATGATTTGCATTTCCTTTTCCTCAAAGCACTTGATCTTGCGCCAAGCGCTCGTTTGCCGCTGCGATATGGGCTGCCCTTGAGCTTCGAGACCATGTCTTCTAGCCCGTCTCGTCGACCAGGTGGTAGACGGCGTCACCAGTGCGGCATCGCTCCGCTGAATTGAATGCGCCCGCCGGCAGGGATCATTTCGTGCAGGATCTCGCCGCGATCTTCGGTCGGCATCCCGCGCAGGTCATGATGCGTGGAACCCTGCCGGTTGCTGACCGTTCTCCGTCAATGGAAGCCCCGAACCAACAGAGCCAAACGATCCTCGTGGTTGACGGCGACGTCATCGCCCGATGCGTCATCGCGGACTATCTCCGCCACTGTGGCTACAGGGTGATTGAGGCCCATTTCGCACGTGAGGCGCAACAAGCGTTGAACTATGCGGAGTTCGGTGTCGACACCGTCTTGTGTGACGTTGACCTGCCGGGCAACATGAACGGGTTCCAACTGTCGAAGTGGGTTCGCGAGAACAAGCCCGAGGTCAAAATAGTGCTTTCCGCCGCAGTAGAACGAACTGCGATCGCGGCGGGCGACCTTTGTCAGGAAGGCCCGCACCTTGCGAAGCCGTATGAGCCGGCCAACGTAGTGGACCATATCAGGCGACTGCAGCGTGTTTGGAGCTTACGATCCAGGAACCCTGGTGCAAAGCGCAATTGATCTCTGTCCAGACGCCGAGAGGCTCGTCTGCATACCAATGGTGATTTAGCCCTGCGAACTGGACGCCGCTCAAAGGAAGAACGGCGTATAAGCCGCAGTCCTGCGTGCGGCCGCAACAGTGGACGGTTGTCGCGCGCAGGACGGAGGAAATTCGCCCTCCTGCGCGGGCGGTGAACGGGATACCGTAGGAGCGTCAGCATAGCGCCGGCCACAGGTGGGACGCGGCACCGACTGTCCCCGTCCGGTAGTCCGCATGTTTTGGTCGAAGCCGACCGGCTGAGATCGTGCGCATTTTGGTTCTCGACGGTACGGCCGCTGATCGGCGATGATGCGAGGACCGAGTTGCCTGGAAGAAATCGATCTGGTCTTGCACCTTTTTTGCTTCCTCATTCGCGGGGCAGCTTGTGATTTTCCAGCCTGACAGACCCTCCCCTGTCTATAAGAAATTTCCCGACGCATGAGCGCACGTCCAACACAGTGCGGGCTCCAATGCTCACCGGCTGCGCGAGAATGGTAACCACCTACCTTGAGGGGAGCGCCACGTGCGTAGTCAACGATGCAGGCGCTGCCAACCTCGGCATCCCCGGGAATAGCAGGCTTATAAATGAATATATCGTTGATCAACGCTATCGGCGCAGCCGCCGGGAGATGGACAGACCGCGTTCCAGCTAGGGGTATCGATGTTCCAGGCTAAAGGCATTGGCATGCCCGAATTAGAAAAAAGACCTGAATCCCGTAAAGCAGCAACAAAATGCCGAAAGCTATCCAGAAGCCGGGTCGCGTAAGCAATGCCAGATCTTTTCTTAGCTGCTCCATTCACATCAACTAACATGGCCAAGCGTCGTTCCCGTCCGCTGGGGACAAATTTCAACTAAGCTGATCGTCGCATAATGGCCGCGCCACTGCGGATCGAGACACCTCAGCGCCCCGCATGAGCACGCGCAACTCGATCGGAGGCGCAAGGAGAAAGTTCGGAACGGTTCCAAGAACCCCAAGCAAATTGAGCGCCGCAGCGGACGATAAGGTTCACGCATATCCCCGGCGAACATCCGCACAGCATTGGTCAACATCAACGGCAGAAGGGCGTCCGAAAAGAAACGCATCTCTGCGTCACCGCCTCATCGAGAGTCACCGCTGCGGCATCCTGAATACGGTCGGCGATCCGAAGAGCATGCATTGCGCAAGATTTTCCAGATGAACTGATGCCGAGACCGGCCCAAGCGTCCACCCTAGCCTCCAGCCGGTCATTGCATGAGACTTCGACAGGCTGTTCACAATTATCGTCCGCTCTCTCATTCCGGGGATGGATGCTATTGAGAGGAACTCGCCGTTGAATATTGTGCTGCGGTAAACCTCATCGCTGATGATCCATAGATTGTGCCGCTCGGCAATGTCGCAATGGTTTCCAGATCCTCCTTGCCGAACACATATACGCCGGGATTGTTTGGGAGTTCAGCAAGATCGCCCGCCTTCGATCTCATACCGCTGATTGGACAATATTCTCGGATATCTCTGCCGCGCATTTTGCAGCGCTAGTTTGACGGGTCGGGCCACTGCTCCGCCGGCGCGTATTGCCGCTTCGTATGTAGATACCAAGGCTCAAGGCAAAGCACCTCGTCGCCAGCTCCGGCAACGGAAGCTTAGTGTGATTGGGCGGCCAGGCGGCCGGTCCCCAATTCGTTCGAATGATGCGCTTGCCTCGCCAAGGTCGCATGGTGAGTCAGCCGGCAAACCAAAACACTCAACCGCCGGTTAGGCCCGGCCGCCTGATGCGCCCCACAAGAGGCTGTGCCGGGCCGTTCGTCGGGGCTTCTGCACCTGAGCGTTAATGTGCCCAGGCAACACACCATCGACGCCAAGACGATGGCAAGAAGGGGAGTCGCGCAGTCCTCAAGAATAAGTCAGCAGGCACCTAGACCGATGTAGGGCCTTCCAATCGCAGCTCTCGGCTCCTCGCGGCGCCGGCGCCCTGGCATCGTTTGATTGAACGAAGACGCTGAGTTGAGCTCTCGATACAAAAGCATCTCAGTCCTCGTGCCTCAATGGTTCCGGGCATGCGGCTGCAGGGGATGAAGTCATGAAGTTCAGGGATTTGATCAGACGCGCCGAGGACAATGTGGAGAGGTCGTTCGACGATCTCGAAGCTGACTTGGCTAACGCTGTCGACCAGTGCCTCGATTTGGAGGATGTCGCCGACGTGCCAAACATGGCAGGCGACAACAACGAACAGGATGACAGCGTACGGAGTGAGGGCGGTGCCGGCGACGACGATGATAGCTCGCCGATACCAGCGCATCGGCTGACCTCACACACGCAGAGCCGAATTGCTGCCGTGAGCTCGTTTAACGGCTTGTTCCACGATGCCAAGCTCCATTTCGAGGACATCAACGCAAAAATCTCCGAAATTACAGGCACATGTCAACTGACGTTCGAGTTTTTTCACATCCTTCACGCGGACATTCTCCGTGCGAACGAACTGGAGCTGGCGAATCAAAATCTGATCGCAGATCAAAGGAACTTGTCGGAAACACTCAATGACCTGAACAGACGGTACTGTGAGCGTCAAGGCACCGTCGAGACATTGCAGCAGCGCCAGGCAAGCCTTGTTCAGGAGTGTGAAGTGCTCCGTGGCGCGTTGGCCGCGGCAAGGCTGGAGCTGGTCGAAGCGGCGAACACCACCACAAAGAACGAAGCGGAATTTGGCGACCTCACGAACATGCTTGCCGCCGCAAATGTCGAGGCCGACAGGCGCTCCCGAGAGAACAAACAGCTGCGTGAAAAGAATGTGAGCCTGTCTATTGACCTGGAAAAGGCCATGAAGCGGGAGGAAGAGGCACGGCATAGGCTGGATGCCTTCTCCACGATCCATGCCAACGAAGCTGCGCGAAATTCCGAAATGCTGAGTGCGCTCGGCAAGAGCGAAAAAGAGGCAATCAAATTGCACACCTCACTCGAGGTTGCGCAGGCGAAGCTATGGGAGGTGACCGAAGCAGCCAGGATTATGCAGGCGGACATGGATGGCGAGCTTAAACGCTGCCAGGCTGAGAACCGAGGATTGCGCTCAGAAATTCAAAGTCTCCAATCGCGCCTCGAACTCGCCTCAAACGCAAACAACGAGGCCGCGGCCGAGATCGCCAGGCTCCAGCTACAATGGAGCGACGCCCTGGCCGAAAAACAGGTGACCGACGAAAGGTTGGCCGCACTCACCGAGGAGGCCGAAACCAACAAGGTGAACCTTTCCAAGATCGCCGCAGATTTTGCACAGCTGTCCATGCAGCAGGCGTCCGATCAGATTGAACTCGATGTGAGACGGCAGGAATGCGAGGACTTGCGGGTCGAGATTGCCTCGGTCAATGCTCGGGTCAGGGAATTGCTGCCCTACAAGAGGTCGCATGGAAGCGCGAACGCCTTGCCGCATACATCTGACGTGGCAAATGTAGCGGTGACTGCAGACCGAACGGTGCATGCCGCACGCCGTGTCCGCCGCAGGGCCCTCGCCGCGTCGTAGGAGCAAAGAACCTCTCCTCGTGAGGCAATTGCCCATGTCGATGATCGTGGAACGGTATGCGCTGTTTGTTGCGCAAAAGATGACAGGACACTAACGCTGTTGTCGGGGCAGGACTTGGTGAGGCGGCCAGGAAAATCCTGTTGGGGCATCCTTGTAGCCGGGACAATGTCCCAGACGAGCCTCGCGCGTCGGCCGCAGGCGTCACCCCTGTGGCATCACGTCGCCTACCCTAATATGTCAGCAAGCACGCCTGCCGTGTTCCCGCGGTCGACCGCTCACAGCCGCCATGTCATTCCCGGAAAGCCCTCGACATCTGGTCGGTAAGCGGCTTCAGCAGATAAGACCAGACGCTGTGTTCGTCCGTACTTATGTGAACCTCCGCTGGCATACCGGGTTTGAGCACTTTGGCATCGGTCAGACAGGTGGACTTGTCTTCGACATTGATGCGCGCCGAGAAATAAGAAAGCTGGCGCTGTTGATCTTTTATCAGGTCCGCCGAGATGCGCTTGACAGACCCTTGGCAGGCAGGCGTAGTGCCGGCGTCGAAAGCCGGAAACCGGATCGAGACCCGCTGACCTGGACGAACGTCATCTATGCGCGACGGCGCAATCAGCGCGTCGACGACAAGGTTGCCGGTGTCAGGGACAATCATCATGAGAACCTCGCCCGCGGCAATCACGCCGCCGATCGTGTGAATGGAAGATTCCTGTACGGTTCCCGATTGCGGCGCGCGGATGGTGGTTTTGGCCAGTTCGTCCTGTGCCACAACCTTGCGCTCGCTGAGTTCGGTTTGCTTGGCTTCCGTTTCACGAAGTTCGCTCGTTACGTCACTACGCCTTTGTTCATCGAGCTGAAGAATCTGCAATTCGGTCTCGCTGATCCGGGCCTGCGCCTCGGCAACTGCCGCCGCGAGGCGCCCTGATTCTCCGTGCGCCCGGGTGGCATCCAGTCTGATGTTGCTAAGTCGCTCTTTGGACACCAGTTTCTTTGTAAAAAGCGCCTGTACATCGACAAGATCGCCATCCAGCAGGACCACGGATTGTTCTTCCGCGGTCTGTTGCGCCTTGAGGCCCTCAACTTGGCGTTCGAGTTGCTTTGAGCGGCTTTGCAATTGTGCCTTCTGCCCGTTGAGGGCCGTAGCGCGGCTGTCGAACAGCGTGCGCTCGCCGTTCACCAGCGCAGCCAGCTCCGGCTCGCCCATTCGCGCTTGAAGGCTGAACGGAAGCTGCATCTCCGACAGGCCTTGCCGCTCTGCCTCCAGCCGCACAAGCCGAACCGTTGCCCGATCAAGATCCTTGCTAATTATCTGCAGATTGGCTCGTGTCAGTGTGTCGTCCAACCGTGCCATCACATCGCCGGCCCGTACATGATCCCCGTCTTGCGCGAAGATGCCACCTATCGTGCCGCCCGTCAGATGCTGCACCTTCTTTATGTTGCTCTCGACCACCACGGTCGCCGGCGCAATTACCGCGCCAGCAATCTTGGTCAGACCGAGCCAGAGCCCGCCGCCGGCAAGCAACATAACCGTGACCGCCGCACCCAGGATCAGGTTGGCCCCGATTCCATCGCGCGTGCCCGAAATCGCGTTGCGCCGGCTCCCATTGCCGATCGGGGCCGATGGAGCCATCGTCGCCTCAGACAAAAAAATATTCCTCATGCGTGACCGCTCACCCCTTTGTGCATCGCGACGGCCGCTGCCGGGCGTTCAACCGGCGCAGCAAAGGGGCGGATGACGTTGGCCAGGACCTCCTCGCGTGAGCCGAAGGCGTGAAGCATCCCATTGGACATTACGAGTACCCTGTCGATGTTGGTAAGGGCAGAAGGACGGTGCGCAACTACGATGACGATGCCTCCACGTCTGCGCACTGCCAGGATCGCGCCGGCCAAGGCGGTATCGCCATCGACGTCCAGATTTGAATTCGGCTCGTCCAGAACGACAAGAAACGGATCGCCGTAAAGTGCCCTTGCAAGCCCTACGAGTTGCCGCTGTCCAGCCGACAAGGCTGTTCCTCCCTCGCCCATGCGTGTTTGAAAACCGTTCGGCAATCGCATTATCATTTTGTCGACGCCCGCTGCCTTGGCAGCTGCCAGCACGCCCTTGGCGTCGCCCTTCCCGCCAAATCGCGAAATGTTATCGGCAACCGTTCCATCAAACAGTTCGACGTCCTGGGGCAGGTAGCCAATATGTGCTCCAAGGTGTTCTTGGTCCCATTGGTCAAGCGAGGCGTCGTCCAGCCTCACCGTGCCGCGAAGTGGCTGCCAGACGCCCACCAGCGCGCGCACAAGCGTGCTTTTGCCAGAGCCGCTCGGGCCGACAACGGCCATTCCCGTCCCTGCAGCCAGGCGGAAGTTGACATTGGCTACCGTCGGTTTTTGCTGGCCCGGTGGCGCTATGGTCAGGTCCTCGACCGCAAGCTCCGCTTGGGGGCGCGGAAGTTCCATATGTTCGTCCCGGTCAGGAAAAGCGGCCAGCGCCGTTGCCAGTTGCGAATAGCTTTGCCGGAACGCGGCGAAGCCTCGCCAGTTCGCGATAGCGGCGTCAACAGGAGCCAATGAGCGGCCCAGCAAGATGGAGGATGCGATGATCACACCTGGCGAGGCTTCGCCTCCTATCACCAGGTAGGCACCCAGTCCAAGAACGCAGGACTGCAAGGCCAAACGCAGTGCCCTAGAGAGTGCCCCGGTGGCGCCGACGACGTCGGAAAGCCTCTCTTGGTGCCGCAGATATGCGTTATTGATCTCGCCCCAGCGGTGGGCAAGCCGTGCGGAAAGGCCCATCGCGCGTACGACTTCCGCGTTGCGGCGTCCGGATTCGGCGAGATTGCGTTGCGACACCAGCGTCTCGGACGCGCGTGTCACCGATGTGCGGCCAAGAACTTCCGCCATGACCGTGAGCAGCACGACAATGATCGCACCGCTTGTGGACAACAGACCGAGCGCAGGATGCAGGAAATAGATGATCAGCAGGTAAAATGGAATCCACGGAGCGTCGAATATAACAGTCGGCCCCATTCCGGAAAGGAAGCCGCGTAACTGATCGAGATCACGGAGGGGCTGTATCCGGTTCGCATCCTGCCCGCCAATGAGCGGCAAGGACAGCGAGAGGCCGAACACCCTCTGCTTCAAATTCCTATGGACACGATTGCCCACTCGAACCAGCAGGCGCAGCCGCACGAAATCCAGCAGCCCGTAGACAGCGTAAAGACCCAGCATTCCGATGGTGAACCCGACAAGCGTCGGAACGCTCTGCGAAGGTAAAACGCGATCGTAAATTTGCAGCATATAGACCGAGCCGGTCAGGGCGAGAAGGTTTATGACTGCCGAGAAGATGCCGACGCCTACCAGGCCAGGCACGGTCCCAAGCATTGCGCCTCGCAGATCCGACGAACTCCTTCCACCAGGGTTCATAGGCTTCGACCTCCCGTGAGAGATCGTTGCGCAAGCTCACTGGCCCCACTGGGCACCGACAATCTCTTGCTGTTCAGGAGCGTATCCCCTTAGCCTTCTAATATTACGCCCCACTAACATGCTTGGACTTTAGTCAAAATGTAGCAAAATCGTGGCGCTGCCCTCAGAAACCCGGAACCCACATGTCAAATCGGGGGAAAACTGCCGTTCCATGGTATTTGGGCGGGGCTTCATGCCGGGCGGAGCGGCCCAAGAAAACCACCCCCTGCCCTTTTTCGGGACATTTTCGCGCTTTAGCGCTTCCTCGCAACAACCAGGAAGTGTTGCGCCAGCTGGCCAGGAACGCAAAGCCTTCTGCAGGCCTTCTCGACAGGCTGCATCATCATTTCACAGAACCCTGGCAACAGGTTTCCCGGCCGAGGCAGGTAACCGTACGGTATCGTCTGCTCGACGGTGAATCCCGAGGCAGTCAGGAGGGCCTTGAACCTCGCCGCGCTCAGCGTGTGGCGAATTGTCCGTCCAGACACTCGATTGAGCAGCCGGCACGCCAGGCCGACGGGCGACGTCGCATTCATGTGAACGTTGCACACAAGCCGCCCGCCATCTTTCAGGTGCTCATTGATCGCTTTCAGTGCATGCCATTTCAGTTCATCCTCTGCGTTCAGGAAAAAACGAAATGCGGTTACCACATCGAACGTCATACCCAACTTCTCCCTTGTCACGTCGACGTGACGCAAACTCACATTGGGCGGTACTTGAGCGCTGTCGAGCATAGTTCTGGAAACGTCGGCGCCAACCACCTCGCTGAAGAGGCCGGCGGCTACCTCGGCGATGCGACCTGTTCCGCATGCGAAATCGAGGCAGTTTCGGCTCGCTCCGCTCAAGGGGCGAAGAACGTTGAGGATCAGGGGCTTTTCGATGTTCTCCCAAAGCGCGCCATAATAGCCGGAACTGTGCGTTTTGTTGTAATGTAGGCCGTAGCCGGGCGCGCAATGGCTGGTCCTATAGCCGTCCGACACCCAGCCGCCCTGCGCATTGCTCTCCTTGCTGGACGTAAATTCCTGCCAATTTCCGGACTCACCGGCGCGCGACCTGGACCGCACGATTCGCGCTGACGGCATATGGGAAGCATAACTTGCAGACTGCGTCATCTGATCCGCGTTCGTTGAGGGTGTCAGGGTCGCTCCCTGGTTGAAAATGCGCCTCACCTTGGATCTCCGTTCAGTTGGGTTCGCCCCCCCGATAGAACAGTAAGCTCCGCACGGACTGCGGCTGACGCCCTATTGGACCGCCACACTTTGCAGTTCACTGCTGAATCTGGCTTCGACAGTATCCCCCGGCAGCACAATCGCATCTTCGTCAACCAACAGCTTGCGCCATTCATTGCCGATCTTGCGCACGATGGTCACCTGGGCCCGTACCGTTTCGCCGGCAATCGGCAATGGCTGTGTGGATGCTCCAGTCGGCTGCAGCTTCTCGCTGGCGGCATGGAGCCTGGCGGTGACATCCGCCAGCCGAGCGTTGGTGTCCTTCAGATCCGTCAGCAAGCCAATCCTTCTTTGATTGTCGTTGCGTTCGTGCTGTCTGACAAAGTCCTCCTGCTGGCGCCGCGCCCTCATCAGCTCGACCGAGGTTTGAAGCGCGCCGCTTGAAGACAGAAGCAACGCGCGCCTGACATCCGCGAGCCGGGTGTTGGTCAGATTGCCTGCATCGAATGCCTTCGTCACTCGCGCCAAATCTTGCTCATCCGCCTTCACGCTCTCGCCCTCGACTTGCTCGCGTTTCTGCAAAACGTCAATTTGCTCGGCAGCGTCCGTCCGGCCCTTCTCCAGAAAATCCTGTTCCTGCCGGAAATCACTCAGCGCAACCTTCAGCGCCTCTGCTTCAGCCTGTGCCATCGCGGCTACAACGCTCGGCGAAAGAGGTGATCCCTGTGGTGTCTTCTTGTCGAAATCCGCCTGGCCCTGAAGCTCGGCGCGAATGCGGGCGGCGTGAAGGTATTCTTTCGTGTAATCTCCCCAGAGCATTTCGTAATCGCGCTTGAGATCAACCGGATCAGGCCCGGCCTGGCCTGCCCGTGATCGCAAAAGACTGAAGCCGCCGGAAACGGCCAGCGCCTGCCGTACAGTCATGAGCGGACGGTAGGCCTGTTGTCCTGGGGTGAGCACATCGCCCGTTACATAGATCGGGCGATAGTCCGCTATGATTGCTGTGACATCGTCGGGCTCGACAGTAACTGTCTGCTCCCGCCCGTCAGTCAGACGCACGTGAAAAATCTTGCTTGGCAAGAGCTCTTGCATTCGCCTTTGCAATTGAGACGCCGTCAGGCCTGCGACCATGATCATCCCCGCCTCCGGAAGGGCGATATTGCCATCCATCTGGACTACGGCGCGCTGCGTCCGATCAGGGATCGGCGCTATTCCTATCTCGACCGTATCGCCAGGTGAGAGTTGATAGGGCTCGACCTCGCCTGCGCAAGCCATCGAGGTTAGCGACATCATCACGACTGCGCCAAGAACGTATCGTCTACTGAAGGTCATTTGCGACAATCTCCTTCCGGTCGAACACCGGCTTCAAAGGCCATTCAACACGAGTAACGAAATCGTATACCGGGCCACCGGGCACGCCCCAGTTGCTGGACCAGACCACCTGGGTGCCGTCTGGAGACGGAGAGGCATGCGTCTCGCTCCAGTAGTCGAAGGGCGCGTTGTGCGTGTCTGCGACACGGCGGACCTCTCCACTGCCGTCTAGACACAGCGCAATGACTTGCTGAGCGTAAGGCGCCCAATCCGGGTGCTGCGATAGTTCGGCTGGCGCGCCGCCATAACTCAGAAACACCCAGCCGGGCCTGCCGAGCGACCTGAGTGACGCATGCATGGCCTCGCCATATTTCATCAGCGAGGTAGCCTTGCCATCAGCCAAGCGGCGCTTGATCACCTGATATTTGTCAGGATCCGATTTGCTGATCCCGACATAGATTTCGCTTCCGTCGGAATCGACCGTCATGTCGCCATGGCCTGGTCGATGGTGCTCCATCCACTTCTGGCGCAATATGCCGTCTATGGAGAAGACGAAACTCGCTTCGATTCCGTCCGGTAATTGCTGGGAACACAATATGTTGATTCCGAGTGGTGAGATCGAGCAGGAGCCGGTTGTTCCCGGGAATTCGGCAAGATCGATATCGGGGAATTTCTGCCGTAGCTTTAGATCGTAGCCAAAGACCACCGCTCTGCCGTCATTGTTCGTTGCACGCACCGCAATCCGGCTGCCGTCGCGGCTCGGATTGCCTTTGTTGGGTCCAAATTTGAGGTTGGAGTACGCTGCGGAGGCAAACACGACGTCCTCATGATCGGTACGTGGCGCCCATGTCGCAATCTGCCGGCCCCCGACGCAGATCATCAACTCGGGATCAGTGGGATGCCATTCGCATTCGGTAGCGCGGTTGCGGTGGAACAAAGGCAAGTAGGTTTGTCCGTCGAGAAAGCACAGGCCACCGCAACCATTGGCGATCAGGAGCAGGCTCTGGTCGGCATTCCAAGCCTGTGCGCTTGAGTAACGGTGGGTGCAGTACTTCTTCCCGCATACACCTGCCCGGCCGAGAACGCCCGGTCTGGTGATCCGTGCGAAAACCATGCCAGACCAAGGATCCCTTGTTTCGTGCACATAGCCCGGCAGGTTGTCCACAACCGCTGTGGCCGCCGCCTCCGCTGCCTTGCTTTGACGGCCGCCGGCAACGTAGATGTTGGGAGATATGGCACCGGCAGCCAGCAACAGCGCCAACGCATGACGGCCGCCCAGGGTCATGTCATGTAACCCACTTCGCGCCGTACCCGGCCTTCACTAAGGCGCTCGCGCCACCACGTGATTGTTCGCTCCAGCCCATCGCGCAGGCTGGTCTGTGTCCGCCATCCAGTCTCACGTTCAAAGCGCGAGGAATCGGCGAGCAAGGCGCGAACTTCGGAATTTTGCGGCCTCAGGCGGCTTTCATCACGACGGACCGGCTTTTTGCAATCGGTCAACTCAAGAACAATGGCCAATACGTCCGAGACGGTCGCAGCGCGTTGGCTGCCAGCGTTGTACGCGTGGCCGAACTCGAGCTGGGCGAGACCTGCGGTCAGGAACGCTGTCGCGGTGTCTTCGACATAGGTCAGGTCGCGGATCGGGCTGGTATCCCCTACCATGATTGCAGGACATTTCGGGTCGAGGACCTGCCGGATAATGGTCGGCACGATGGCGCGTTCACTCTGGCGCGGGCCATACGTGTTGAAGGGTCGCATGATCACCACAGGGACATCGAACGACCTGGCGTAAGACTCCGCCATCATGTCGGCGCCGATTTTGGATGCCGAATATGGTGACTGTCCCTGCAGGGGGTGTGTTTCGACGATCGGCATGGTTTGGGCAGTTCCGTAGACCTCGCTCGTGGAGGTATGGATCACCCGCTCCGTCTCCCATAGGCGCGCCGCTTCGAGGACGTTCACCGTGCCTAGGATGTTGGTTTCCACATAGGACTGGGCAGCGGCGTAGGAATATGGAATCGCAATAAGCGCCGCCAGATGAAAAACCGCGACTTGGCCGCGCATGATCCGGTTAAGGAACGCACTGTCGCGGACGTCACCACGGACGAGCCTCAACTGGCTGCGGATGGTGTCCGGCAGATCGTCTAGCCATCCATGGCTGTCGAAGGAATTGTAAAGGGCAAGGGCTGTGACATCTGCCCCGTTGCGAACAAGCGCCTCCGTGACATGCGAACCGATGAATCCGTCCGCGCCGGTCACCAGGACTTTCTTTCCATTGTAGCTCATCACTGCGCATTCCCTTGGCTGTTTGGAACGCTTCCCTTGGATATTCAAACGTCGATCGGCGGTACCGGAACCCAACCGACCACTGCCAGCACTCCCCGCACCATCCACGCGAGGTCGGAGACGATGGTGCGTCGCGGATAATATGAGAGGTCCAGTGTTGCCTTGGCGGGGAACATGACTTCCCGGTAGAACACGATCGGATCTACGGATTGGGGGAAGTAATGCGCTTCGTGCCGAAAAACGACCTGGGCTGGTCCCAGCAGGCCTGGCTTGTATTGCAGCACGGCCCTAAGCTCGCCCCGGAAACAATCGGCGAAAGCCAGGCTCTCGGGCCGTGGGCCGACGATCGCCATTTCGCCTTTGAGGACATTCCACAGCTGCGGTAGTTCGTCCAGCTTCGTCGCTGCGAGAAAGCGGCCAACGGTGGTCATGCGTGTATCGCCCACGACCGTCAGCGCAAGGCCTTGAGAGCCGCAGTTCACACCGAATTTGCGAAATTTGTACATGCGGAAGGTTCGGCCGCCGGCCCCGATGCGGGTCTGAGCGAACAAGATCGAGCCACCGCCCTCGAGCAGAAGCGCTCCGGCGATCAGCAGCATCAATGGCGCCAATGCGACGGTAGCGATGCCCGCCACCGCAAGATCGATTGCGCGTCTCGCAAAGCCGTGATCAGGATTCGGAACGAACATCCGGTGAAAGGCAGGGTCTAACGCATTCATGCAGCAGTTCCTCTTTGGGCGCCTGCTTTGAGCGCGCCTGTTTTGAGCGCGGCTGCCAGGGCAGCCACGACTGATTCGGCGGCGGCGGAAGTGATCTGGGGGTGCAGCGGAATTGTGAGCTCTCGCTCAGCGAAATCCTCTGTTCGGGGCAAACTCACGCCGGGAAAGCGCTCGCGGTAGAACGTCATTTGGTGCACCGGCGGGTAGTGGATGGTGGTCTGTATGCCCTGTGTCCGCAGCTCGTCGATGACATCCTGCCGGCTCGCGTAGCGCGGCAGGACGATCGGCATGATGTGGTAAGCCGACGTCCGGGGTTCGCTAAATGGAATGACAATGGCTGGGCAACGGTCCGCGATCAGGCGTCGGTACAAGACAGCTATGATACGCCTGATTTCGTTCCACTCTTGCAGGTTCTGCAACTGAACCAGCCCTATTGCCGCTCGCATCTCGTCCATTCGGTAGTTGAACCCGAGCATCGTGACATCATATTGCGGCGTACGACTGTTCAGCCGCTGATGCGTCCCCGTGGTCATTCCGTGCCCGCGGGCCAGGCGAACCCTGTCGAGCAGATCGGGGTCACGTGCAATCACGGCGCCCCCTTCGGCCGTTGTCATGTTCTTGTTGCCATAGAAGCTGAACGCGGCCGCGGCGCCGAAGGTCCCGACTTCCCTAAGCCCGGGCGCGTGCGCAGCGTCCTCGATGATATGCAGCCCGCGAAGCCGGGCGAACCGCTGCCATTGTTCCCGATCGGCGAGATACCCGGCGAAGTGAACGAGAATGACCGCTTTCGTGCGCGTCGTGCACCGCGCTTCGGCTTCCGCAACCGAGATCAACGGCACGTCGACGGACTCGATATCGACGAAGACCGGCGTCGCCCCTACATACAGCACCGCATTCGCCGTCGCCACGAACGTCAGCGAAGGAACCAGTACTTCGTCGCCAGGGCCGATGCCCAAAGCATGGAGGAGAAGATGGAGCGCTGCGGTGCAGGAACCAACCGCAACGCAATCTCGCGCGCCATGCATGCTGGCAAAGGCCTGTTCGAACTCTCGTACCCTGTCCCCCATCGTAAGCCAGCCGCTATCAATCACCTGCGACAGGGCTGCCTTCTCTGGCACGCCTAGGATCGGGGCGCTCACCAAGAGCATCTTGACCTCCTGAAAGCCTTGTTAGTGGCTAGACCTCTGCATCAGACTTTCATGCGGCTGCGGCGGCAGCCGCGACCTCGATTGAGGACGACTGATCTTCCCAGGCAATTGCCTGTGCATTCTGGAAGTCATCGACACGACCGATGTCGAGCCAAAGACCGTCATGCTTGTAAACATGCACGGTCGTGCCGCCCTGCATCATCTGCAGCATCAGGTCATCGAACCCAAATGGGATCCCGGACGGAATGAACCGCAGGACATCTGGGTTCATGCAGTAAATCCCCATGCTGACGAGATGGGAAAGCGTCGGCTTTTCCCGGAAGAGCTGGACGGTATTGTCGATCTCGTCGATGACCCCGAAGTCCATCTTGATATGACGGCACGCCGTGGCAATCGTAACGGGATCCCTATGCAAGCGGTGCGCGGTTACAAACCGGCTCAGGCTTAGATCTGTGAGGACATCGCCGTTCAGAACGACAAATGTTTCGTTCAGTTCATCCCTAATCAGAGAGAGAGGTCCGACGGTGCCGAGTGGCTCCATTTCCTGGGTATATTTGATCTTCAAGTTCCATTGCGATCCGTCGCCGCAGACGCTACGGATCAAATGCCCTAGATACCCTGTCGTAATATACACGTCTTCAATGCCGTTGCGCCGCAGCCACTTCAAAAGCAACTCAAGAACAGGCCGGGCCCCTATCGGCATTAATGGTTTCGGCAGGACCGATGTAAACGGTCGAAGGCGCGTACCCATCCCACCACATTGAATCACCGCTTTCATTCGATCCTCCTGATCTGCAGTTGGCTTTGTTCGGGATCGGTGTTCCATTGTCCGGCCAGGGCATACCCTCAAATCCGGCCAAACCTCGGCGGCAATCCGAACATCATATGTGAAAAGGTATGTGACAGCCGGGGCGGCTGTCGTCGTGCATTCGAATGGTAGGGATTCAAAACGTTCAAGGTATTAGATGGCCACGAGATCAACAGCCGATAGAAGCGCGATTGGGCACTGATCATGACGGCGATAAAACGAAAGCAGTTGCTTTCAAAAAAGCTGCGATCCGCCCGGGCCGGGCCGGCCTACAGGTCCAGCGACAGCGGGTGGCGACATAACAGAAATGGTCCTGAACAGCTGGCTTTGGACCCACAAATGGGGAACCGGCATCGTTTTGCGGACAGGCACCGCACGCCAGGGTTAAAAATCTATGGATGAGCTTCGCAATTTAGTATTATATTAGACGTTCTGGATGTGCGTGGATGGGACGCTGCGGACATCACTGTGATGCGTTGACCAGTGGATGGCCGCCATTTTAGGACCACCACGGATTGTCGATCATAGGCGAATGGGAGGTTCCAGCGGGTTTTCTCGTCGGGAACCGAGTAACGCGTTGGGGTAGTTGCATGGCTCGGATCGTCATTGCCGACGATCACGGCTTATATCGGCGTGGTCTCCGGCTGGCACTCATGGCTGGAATTCCAAGCGCCGAAATATTCGAAGCTTCGTGTTTCGATGCCGCGGTCAATCTTCTAGAGGAGCAGGCGTCCATCGATCTTGCGATCCTCGATCTGAACATGCCTGGGCTGTTCCATCAGGAAGTGCTCAGCGACTTTATGGCTGCCTATCCTGACACTCGCTTTGCGATCGTTTCCGGGGATGATTCCCGCTCGGAGATACTGACCGCGCTTTCGATCGGACTTCACGGGTATATCGTCAAATCGCAGAGCGACGAAGAAGTCGTGCTGGCTGTAAACGAAATCCTCGCTGGCCGGATCTATGTGCCATCTCTCCTATCTCGAACGTCTGCCGACCAGAGATCGCATGCCCCCCCACCTCCGGTACAAAATGCCAGCCGCCGGCACGAGGGCTCGGGCGACGTCGCTAGGCTGACATCTAGACAGAAGGACGTCCTCAAGCTGATGGCAGAGGGGTACTCGAATAAGGAGATTGCCCGCAATCTGGACATTGCCGAGGCGACAACGAAAATCCATGCCGCAGCCGTGCTGCGTGAGCTTGGGGTTAGAAACCGTACCGAAGCAGCTGTGTTGCTCCAAAGCTGGCTGACGAGACAGGCGAGTTGACGTATGCCCCTCGAACCGGCCCGAGTTTGCTTGCAGGAAATCGCAGCAAAGGGCCCACACCATCCGTTAATTGGCCAATTCGGCTTCGACTTGGAGGGGCTCTATTGCAATCCAAATTCCTCAATTTCTTTGCGCGATACACGCAGCGAATATCGAAGGCCATCTTCGGTTATTTCCATATTCGGGGAATGACCGACAAGCGGCGTGCTGTCCACACCGATTATCAGTGACCCGAACCCGCGGCGTACGACTTTTGAACTCTTCCGTCGGCCCGATTCCACCCAATCGAACACGAGGTCGTCACCTTCGTCCTCGGATGCAAATCGCCACTTAACTTCGACCCTGCCATTCGGGTCACCCAGCGCACCATGTTTCACCGAGTTTGTCGTCAACTCGTGAAGGATCATCGCCAAGCCTTCGGCGGCGCCGCTTGGCACAGTGAGGGAAGGTCCACTGATCGTTATGTCGCGTGTCTCCTTGAAGGGCTGCAATTCCCGGTCCACGAGCTCATGGAGCATCCCTGACAGGTTGGCGTGACGAGAAAGGATGCGATGGGTCGCCTCCAGCGTTCGAATCCAATCGATCAACATCTCCTTGTATTTGGCAACGTCATTGTCGGGAATATCGATCATGTTGACCAGAGCTCTGATCACTGGAAACACATTGCTGAACCGATGGCGCTCTTCGCGCATTATGCGCTCGCGTCTCTTTACGGCGGCGCGAAGCAAAGTTGTTTGTCGACGTTCGGTCAGATCCGCCGCCACCCCGATGCGCATTTTGCGGTCGCCGTGCTCTTCCTGCCGTCCACGCAAAGCAATCCAGCGTGTGTGACCATCCACTTGCCGGACACGGATCTCGACGTCATAGTTCAATGCCGATGAAGGCTTTGCCGAGGCGGACAGCTTCGGCCAGTCGACGGGATGGATTACAGCCGAGAGTTCTTCCAAGCCGCGGACTGGGGCCGGAGGCAGACCAAGAATGTCCCAGAACTTGCTCGAGCCGGCGACTGTCCCATCGTCAATGTCTATTTGCCATGTTCCCAGGCGCCCGGCAGACACGGCGAGATCAAGCCATTCCTTCTGAGCCCGAAGGGCCTCGCGTGCCGCTTGTCGCTCGGAAATATCGTCAACCACCACGAATACGCTCTCATTTGGCGCCTCGTCCGGCCGCGACGAAGACAGGGCCAGGTGAGCCCAGAATGCCGTGCCATCCTTGCGCAAAACGCGGATATCCGTCGCAGACGCGGTCCCATTGCCCAAATCTTCCAAAAGTTTCCGCACAGTACCTCGATCGTCGGGGACAATGAGTTCCTGCAACTTGAGTTGGGCAAGTTCCTTGTGCGCGTAGCCGGTCATCTCCAAAAGCCGTCTGTTCGACTGCAGCAGTTCGCCATGGCGATTGGTATTAGCAAAGCCCAAGGCGGCAGCGTCGATGGCAGCGAGCCTCGCTTCTGCCACCCTGAGCGCACCGTGCAGATCTTGTCGCAGGCGGTGGAACACAGCTGCGATCAGGCTACCCGAACCCAGGAGGAAGACGGCCCCGGTCCAGTCTCCACCAGTGAGGTGACCGTCCAGCAGGTGTCGCATCCACAAGCCGGCGACCGCCATCAGAAGCGTTGCTGCGATGGCAACAAAACGGCCCTCAAGATACACGATGACAACGGTTATGGGGATAAACGCAACAAGCGGCAACGGCTGGCCGCCATATACCGTACTTATCGCCTCGAATGCTATCGATGCTGCAAACACCAACAGCGAAGCTAGATGAGCCAACGTAGTGCTCGACACATTCGATTTGAGCCAGCGCAGGTCCGAACCCATGCGCAAAGACTACAACTTTCGGTCTAGTCCGTCGAGACTAGGCCGAAGGGGTGGCACCTAATCCCAATGCCCGATTGCCATGACTTTGCCGGCGAATAAAATCATGTGTCAGGAGCGCTCTTCAGAAAGGTATATCCAAGAGACGCTGCGGAAAAACCATTCGCAGATTTCTCGCAGTATGTGGAAATTCAAGTTGAAGCAGCAACTTCAACCGATTTTATTTGCGTCAGTAGCAATGGGTTGGGTGGAAGCGATGACACTGATTGAAACGCGAAACGATACGCTCGCAGGCAGGCAATACATTGTATTGAACGATACCCGCCACGAACGGCCGATAAGCCTTGTGGACCGACCGGACGCAAGGGTCGGCGGATCTCGACGACGCAGCCTGGAATCCATCACCGGCATGCTTGATCGTATGGGTTGCGGCTATCTCGTCCTGGACCGAGACAAGAAAGTAATAGAATGGAACGCTGCCGCTCGGGACACCCTCGCACGCCAGGGCGAAGCAACTGATACAGCCGTCGAGCTTGCCGCCGGGTTGAGGCGGCTGGTCGCGAATGTTCCGGTCCACCTCCAGCCGGGCTCACTCTCATGGGTAGTGATCCACAGCAGAGGCGACAGGCCGGTGACCATGAACGAGACGGGCGTCGTTACACCGGACGGGACAACCGTCGTCGCATTGCTGGACCGGGATAACAAATCGGCGGCCAACCCTCGCACGTTGCAAAGGATGTTCGGTTTGACCAGCGCGGAAACGCAGTTGGCGCTACGCCTCGCCCATGGCGACGCGCCCCTGGAGATCGCCCGCAGTTGGCATCTCAGTCGCACGACTATCCGCTCTCAGCTTGCCTCACTATTCGCCAAGACCGACACGAGGCGTCAGGCGGAACTAGTGGCTCTTTTGGGGCGCATTTCGGTTTTGCCATGAGAAATCGACTGCTGTCTGCATCCGCTTTGATTCAGACAGCGGCGGCCCGCATTGAGCGCGCTGTCGCGTAGATCACAAGGCCGGCGGCGCCATTTCCGATCGTTCAAGGCGCTGCCGAGATAGCGCAGAACGCGGAACCTGGAAACGGGAGTGACTTGCCATGGCCGAAGCAGATTCGAAGGTCAACAAGCTGGCGGATATCGTTCACGCGCTGCAGGATGGTGCTGCGTCGAACCTTACGCACACGGGGCCGATCATCGTCACGGGCGCCGCTGGGTTCATCGGATTTCATGTTGCGTCACGCCTTTTGCGGCTCGGCGCCGAGGTCATCGGCGTCGACAACTTCACGCCTTACTACGACCTGAAGCTGAAGGAGGCGCGATTTACACGGCTCTGCGCCGAGCCGAGGTTCACGCCGATGCGCTTCGACCTGGCGGACCGGTCGCTGGTGAAAGCGCTGTTCTGCGAATTCCAGCCATCGCACTTCGTGCATCTGGCCGCCCAGGCCGGGGTGCGTCATTCGCTCGTCGACCCGCATGCCTATGTGGAGTCAAACATTGTCGCATTTCTCAACGTTCTGGAGGGCTGCCGACACGCCGGCGTCAGCCATCTCGTTTATGCCTCGTCGAGCTCCGTATATGGCGCCAATCGACGCATACCCTTCTCCGAACATCATGGTGCCAATCATCCGGTGAGCTTCTACGCCGCCACCAAGGCCGCCAACGAATGCATGGCGCATTCCTACAGCCATCTGTTCGGCTTGCCCGTAACCGGATTGCGCTTCTTCACCGTCTATGGTCCCTGGGGCAGGCCCGACATGGCAGTATACACGTTCACCCATGCCATCGCCGAGGGCCGAACGATCGAAATCGCCAATGCCGGGCGCGTATGGCGGGATTTCACCTATATCGACGACATCGTAGAGGGGGTTGTTCGCGTGCTCGCCAAACCACCGTGTCAGGATCCCGGTTGGGACGGTCGCGCTGCCGATCCTGCCACCAGTTCGGCGCCATATAGGCTCTACAATATCGGCAATGATCGGCCGGAAGAAATCAACCATCTGATCGCGCTCATCGAGACGGCCCTTGGTCGCCGCGCCGTTCGCGTCAACGTACCTTTACCGCCAGGTGACGTCCTGGAAACCCGCGCCGATGTCAGGGACCTGCGCCGCGCCGTTGGCTTCGCACCGGCGACAACACTGGAGGACGGCGTGCAACGTTTCGTGGAATGGTATCGGGAATTCCATGCACGCCCTGTCGGACAGGTGCGACCAGCTGGCCTTCCGGCAACGGCATAGTGAGCACAACGCCGCCGTTTCCCAGGTGTGGCAGGGTCGCGGCTCGCCTTCAATCTGTCTTGGGATACGCCGGCACTGGAAGGGACCCAAGCTGCCGTCCTGTGCCGTGCCCGACCCCCAAAAGGCGCCGCGCATAGCGGGTGAGCGGCTTCTCGAACAGACGGTGGGTGATAAATGCCACGCCCAGGGTTATCGCCAAGGCCGAACCGATGAAAGCCCACGGGCCGAGCACAAAGATCAAGCCTGTACGCCAGAAAATTATGCGCATGGCGCGGATCACGAATGGATGCATGAGGTAAAGAGCGTATGACGCATCGCCAACGCCAGCGGCCCACCTCGCCGCCAGGCTGTCATGCCTCAGTTTACCCGGCGGTGCCAAGGCAGCACTCCAAACTATTAGAGACGCCGGAATGCCATACACGACGGGGCGACCAAGGCCGGCCGAGGTATCGGGAAACGCCGCCGCAAGCATCAGGGCACCCAGTCCCGTTGCGGCGACACAGGCCCTGATTGGGCCGGAAGGCCGCAGGCCCGAGGCGCAAATGACCCCGATCATCGCGCCGAAAGCAAGTTCGAGGATGATCGGATTGGTCCAGAAACCCCAGGGCTCTGGCAAAGGAGCCGCAAGAGCGCCCGAGAGCACCATCCCAACCAGGATCGTGAGCAGGACCGTAACTGCCCACCGCATGGGCAGCACGATCGTCGCCGTGAACAACACGTAAAACAGCATCTCATAATTGAGCGTCCAACCCAACTCGTAGACCGGCTGAACGACGCCGTCAGGGCGACTGGCCGGAACGAATAAATAGGATTCGACTACAAACCTGAAATCGACGTAGCTCTGGTTGAGAAAATTTGGGGCGGCCACCGCTACCGCAATGTAGAGCGAGGTGAGCGCCCAATATAGCGGGACAATTCGCGCGATCCGGCGGGAAATGAAGAGACGCGCGCCCCCGGGCTTTGCGAACAGCTGTCGCGACGTATGCACCATGATAAGGCCGGAAATCACGAAGAAAATATCGACTCCAGCGCTCCATGGTATCGGATTCCAGCTCTGAAAGGTGCGGCCGGCCTGTAATTCCAGGGTGGCCGCATCATGCTGGGCGTGTCGCAGCGCGACCGAACTAGCCGCGAGGGCGCGCAGGACCTGAACTTGGGTGAGGGTTTCGCGTTGGCTGCGCTCGACAGGCGTCGACCTCTCCGAGCGACGGCGCACTGCAGGCGCCGAGGCGCTCGCCATTCGGGCTTGTTCCATGAATGCTCCGCAGATTGTGAGCACACCCTGGGGCGCCTCCGAAACTGATGCATCCTTCAAATGACGGACACAGCCCGCGAAGTATCGGCTGCCCGCGCGGGTGTCCGGAACAGAGATACGCCGAAGCGTCTGTGCAGCCCTATGGCCTTTGTGCGATCCGGGCTTCGTGACTTCCTGCCCGAACGACGGCAATCACCGTAGCCAAAACAGTGCTCTCATTTGCTCGCCCTCAAGAACCAATGCCATTGACGGGCATCGACCGCGCTCGGCCTGATCGACAGCAAGGCAAAAACCAAGCCTGGCATGATTTTCAGTCGCTTGCGGATATAGACGGCCATGGCAATGCTCCAGATGCTCAGTGCAAGTGCGACACCCACCGCAGCGCCAAGCAGGCCGTACACCGCAACTCCGGCTGCACAGGCAATGATATTGGCCACAGCACCCGCTATCATCGTCGTTGCCGCAGCCCATTCATTTCCAGTCATGGTCAGGAGATTCTGTTGGGGCCCGCACAGCGCGACAAAGACATATCCCAAAATCAGAACCCGTGCGATCGGCGCTCCCGCGCTATAACCCTCACCGAAATAGCTCAAGAACGGCTCGACGATCACCATCATCGGGACGGCCACCAGGATGGCACCGCCAGCAGAAAGCAGGGTTGCGCGCGCGAACAGCTGTTGTAGGCCTCTGCGATCGCCTCTGACGTAGAGATCGGCTGCTGTTGGCGAAAACATGGTTGCCACGGCGATACGGGACAGGCCCACGAGCATCGCGACATTCAAGGCCAGCGCGAAAATACCCGCTTCAGCAATATGGCTTGTCCAGCCCAAAACCAGGACTCCTGCCCGACTGACGAAAACATCGAGCCCGGTGATGAGCATGAGCGGGGGGACGGCAAGCCACCATTCCCTCGAGGCATAACTTGGCTTGGCGTGTCCCAGGTCGGGTGGTTCAAACCTCCTCGCGATGATGAACACCAGGGCCGCTGTGAAAGCGGAACTCACAAGCACCGCCAGCGTCACCGAGGGCGCATCCACTGTTCGAAATCCCGACAATGCCAGGAGGGCTACCAACACGAGCAGGAGCCCGTCTCGCATGATGCGCTCCGGCAACAACGCCGAGACAACGCCGCCGAAAGCACGCACAAGCGTGGCTCCGAGAGCATAGGCGGTAACCAAGGGCACAGCCATCATGCCGAGCACGATGCTTGTCTCAAGCCCTCTTTCCGTTGGATCTGAAAGGAACAGGACTGACGCAGCGCCGATCATCCCGAACAAGGTTGCCGCTATCAGCGATCTCTGCAGCGCAAATCTTATCACCCCGCGGGCCAGATCAAGCCTGCCACTGGCCCTATAGGCCGGGAGGAAACGCAACAATGATACATTAAAGCCAAGCGTTGCCAGATAGGCGAGCACTGACGTCCAAGCCTGAACGTAGGAATAGATGCCGTAGTTGTGAGGTCCGATAAGGCGTGCAATTGCCAACTGGGCAAGACTGGTCAAACCAGCGCCACCAATATAGATCAACAAGGCGAAGATGCTTGCCCAAGCGAGCCGCGATCCCATGTCCTTGTTGCGCGGCGGTGTGGTTGCTGAACCAGTTGTTACGTCTGCGCGATGAGATGGCAACTCAATTTGCTTTTCGCCGACCGCCCTATCGAAGCGCGACAATGCAGAAAGTATTTGTCTCTCAATCCGACAAATACTTTTAAAGGTCGATGGACCATCGGTGTATTCGACGGAGATGATTTCCCGGCCAGATGTTGTCAGGAGGTCATGCATCGCTTCAAAAACGGCGAACGAGCGCATGTTCACGTTCAAGTCGGCCTCGAAAATCCGTTCCGCCGGCGGCTCAAGCTCCATCCGCCTACGAAGGCGACTTTCCACGACCGCAGCTGGCACCAAGAGCCTGACGGTGAGATCGGCCGCCGGTGCGAGGCTGAGCGCCTTTTCCAGCGTTCTGGGGTTGGTGCTCCCATTGAACATCGCAAGCGAACCAATCGCTTGAACATATCCTTGATCGAAAATCGTAATTTCGGGCGATTGCTCCGCAGACTTCCAGCAACGCGAAAGGTGCAGGATGTATCGCCAGATTCGCGCGCGCCATATTCGGTTTTTTGGCGGTATCATCCTCACCATTGCAAAGGAATTGGAAATATCATCGGCTCGCCCTGCCGAAAAAAGCAATATTCTGGCTGTTGAAAATATCGCCGATACGATCCGTGATATGAACAGAAAGATTCCGAGATCATATTTGGCGGCCCTGGTGCTTGGCTTGTAGCTGAGGGCGACCTTGGCGTGATAGCCTTTCCCGCGCAGCTGCTGCGCAAGCGCATGTGCGAAGGTTGTTTTGCCGGATCCTGGAGGTCCGAAAAATTCAATGATCATCGTGTAGCTGGCTCGATTTAGGGGCGCGATCGCTCCCTGGAGATTCTGTTGAAGATCGCAGACGCATCTTCAAACCCTCTCCAACAGAAGATCGGCGTTGTCTCCGAGCCTGGAGCCGGCTAGCCTCTTCAGGTTCACCCGGGTGAGCACACTCCCTACTGGAACGGTGGCGGATCCGCCGGCCCCTATTGCATCCAGAGCACCACGGGCAATGCTGCGCCTCGTCCTTGCCCAGCGAACGGCAAAAAGCACCGAATCGGCCCAGCGCTTAAGCAGCCTGGTTTCAGGCCCCCCGAGGCCCAGGGGACCGTTCATGATGACCACGTCGTAGGCCGAACGCAGCTCCTCGGTGAACTGGCATTTGTCGACGGTGGACAGAAGCGTCAGGAGATCATCGGAAGGTGCTGGAGCGGCCATGAGGTCGATACCGATTTCCGGCATCCTCGTGATTGCATCCTTCAGCACGCAACGTTCATTCACATAGTCGCCGAAGGAGTTCCGGGCCTTGTCGGTGCTGAATTCACCACGAAACCCGTTCGTGAGCCGTACATCCTTGCGATCGAGATCGAGGAAAAGCACTCTTCCTCCCAGCCGCGTTGCCGCCAGCGCCAGGCTCCATGCCAACTCGGTCTTGGCATCGTCCTGGATGCTGGACGTCACGAGAATGATATGCGGCGGCTGCCCCTTCCCCTGAGTTGGCGCCGCAGTGACGAGCAGCGAAGTCACGGCGCGGCTGAACGGCAAGTTCTGCTGGCTCAGAACCAGATGCCGTAGCTTTCTGGCGTTAAGTCCCGCAACCCTGGGAAGCAGTCCTACGCACGGGACCCCAAGCTCGGCTTCGGCTTCGGCTTCACTGCGCAAGGTTTGGTTGAAACCGTTGCGGACCAGGACAATGACCGCCCCCATGAGACCAAAGACGACCATGCCGGGGGGAATCAGGAAAATTGGCGACAATGTCATGGGGGTCGACGGCGGCCAGGCGGTCGAAAGGACCGCTACGCCTGGCGAAGGAGCGGCGATGCGACGTGTCAAGTCCTGCTGCCGGCTCAGGAGTTCGTTGTAATGCTGCGTCACGATGGCTACCCGAGGCTCAAGGGAACGCAGCCCCGAAAGTTGGCTCGCCGTGTCGGCCACGGCCGCGTCGAGCATCGCTTTGCGACTTTCAAGAGCCGTAGCCTGGGACCGGTAAACATTTGCCTCGGCAGCGATTCGGGCAACGCTTTGCTCCATTTCGCGGGCGATCGCGTTGCGCAGATCGCCGTCGGCGGCGGCACCCGACTGGCGTGTCACCAGGTCCGTCAACACGGGCGACCCGATTTCTTCAGCGATGGCCGTGACCGGGGCGCCCGCCTTGCGCAGGTCCTCAATACGGCGAAGGCGCGCTTCCGACGCGGAAAGACTGGCTTTCGATAGGAATATCTGCCGGCCGAGTTCCGCTGTCTCACTGGCTGCGTTGTTGGCCGCAGTCTGATCGACGGCGCCATGCGTGAGCCGGTATGTCTCCAGCCGATCTGTCGCTTCGACAAGATCCCTTTGTACTTGCGGAAGGCTGGCGACTATCGAATCCAGATGAACCTGATCCGATGCTCGGCTTTTTTGTACCAGATCTTGAATGTAGACTTGGGCGAACGTGTTCGCGACAAGTGCCGCACGCGCCGGACTTGGATCGGTGAACCCGATGGTGATGACGCGCGATCGCAGCTCTTGTCCGACCCTCATTCCCTTGCGTAGCGCCTTCAGCTCGGGCGCGTCCGCTGCGTCCGGATTTTCCGCCACTGTCTTATCCTGTCTCCAGGCCCTGTTCAGGAGGTCGATGAGGAACGAGCCAGCCGCGGGCGGGACGGCATTGACGACGCTCTTTCCGTTACCGTCGACTGGTTGGGCTTTGCGCAGTGCTGCCAGGACCCGACGCAGGTGGCCTTGCGAGGAGAGCATCGTCAGATGATCATCGATGTTCGATTCCAGCGAGTCCTGGGCGGATGCCACGCCACCCGAAGCACTGCTGCTCGGGGCGTCGATAATGACCTGCGTCGTTGCCTCGAACAGCACCGGGCGGGTGAAGCCTGCCAGTCCGGCCAGGATGCCGCCCAGAAGGGCCATGGCAAGCAAGAACCATTTTCGCGTCGTCAGGATGATGACGAGCTGGTGGAAGGGTGACGATTGCGTTGGCTCGCGTGGCGGCCGCATCAAGCGCAGATTGGTTTCAAGTGTCCCAGCTTCCATCTGCTTGGCGCGCGGACGCCGGGCGCGGTTGGCTATGGAACCTTCCATCTCAATCCCCTGTCAGTTCGATATGGTAAGAAGGGTGCGTGGCGACCGTCGATGGCCGCATGGCTTCGTTGCGCCACGCCTGAAACATGAGCACCGGCCACAGGTCGCGGAAATTATCTTGGCTTCCATGCAGATGATTGCGCCAGCATGCGTCGACCTTCTCACGGTCGATGACCCCGTCCCCGGAGCGGCCGATCGTAGCAATGATATCGGTTGCCCAGCCGCGCAAGGGCCCTTTCAACCAAGTCCCGACCGGAACGTCGAAACCTTGCTTGGGCCGGTCAACCAGTCGGCGTGGTACATAACGATCAAGCAGTCGGCGAAGCAACCATTTGCCCTTCCCGTTTCGGACTTTGGCACGGGCTGGCAAGCGCCAGGCGAACTCAACGACGCGATGGTCCAGGATCGGGCATCGCCCCTCGAGGCTGTTGGCCATAGTGGCTCGATCGAGCTTCACCAAAATGTCGCCCGGTAGGTAGCCTGTCATGTCGGCGAATAGGAGACGCGCGAGCAGGCCGTCGAGCTTTGTCGTGTCGGTAGGTGCTGTCGACGGCTTGCGATGAACAAGGTCGTTGGCTGAAGATTTGGTCAGTTGCAGAAGGAGTTCGTCCTCATCTCGCGCCGCGAGCAGGCGGGCAAGGCGAGCCAGGCGGTCACCGCGCAAGCCATGCCGCATATTCGATGAAAGCGGCAGATTGCCGAAGATATCTTTCTGAGAGGCTTGGGCCAGCAACCCAGCCCCCGATGCCAACAGCCGGCGAAATGACAATGGCAGCTCATGCTGCTTTGTGAGGCGGGCTGCCAGGAAGTGTCGAGAATAGCCTGCGAAGCACTCGTCGCCACCATCGCCTGAAAGCGCCACGGTTACATGTTGCCGCGCGAGCCGCGACACCAGCAGCGTCGGTATCTGCGATTCATCGGCAAACGGCTCGTCCCAAATCCGGGGCAGCTCCGGAATGACCTCAAGCGCGGCGGCCGGCGAGAGATGAAGTTCCGTATGATCGGTGCCCAGATGCCGAGCCACCGCGGCCGCATGGGGAGCTTCATCAAACCCACCTTCGCCGAACGCTATGGTGAACGTACGAACGGGGTTTCGGGACTGTGCCTGCATCAGCGCGACGACAGTCGAGCTGTCGATTCCGCCCGACAGAAAGGCGCCCAGCGGCACATCTGCAATCATTCGTTCCTTGACGGCCAGGCGGAGCAGGCTGTCGAGCTCGGTTGCGAGGTCCTCGTCGCTGGCAGCTATCGGATCGCGCTGTCCCTTGCAGGCGACATCGGCCAGCGACCACCAAGGGTGAATGCGATGCGCAAGCGAACCGGTGTCTCGGGCGTTGGCGAATTGCGCCGCAGTGACCGACAGTACTGAACCAGGCGGCAGCTTGAACACGCCCTGCCAAATGCAACGGTCATCCGGCACCCAGCCTTTGGAAACCATTGTCGTCGCCGCATCGACATCGAGTTTCGGGGTGAAGCCTGGGAAGCAAGTGATCGCCTTCAACTCCGAGGCGAAGACGAGCGCATCACGTGTCAAGGCGACATAGAGTGGCTTCTTCCCAATTCGGTCGCGGGCAAGCTGAAGCGTTCGGTTCTTCAGGTCCCACAGCCCAAAAGCAAACATGCCAGCGAAGCGCGCGAGGGCTGCATCAAGGCCCCAGCTTTCAATCGCGCACAGCATGACCTCCGTGTCACTGGCGCCGCGGAAATGATGGCCCGCCCCTTCCAGTTCACGGCGCAGATCGCGAAAATTGTATATCTCGCCATTGAAGGTGATGACATACCGACCGCTCGCGGAGAGCATTGGCTGGCGACCCGCTTCGGACAGGTCGACGATGGCCAGTCGCCGGTGGCCGAAGGCTACCCCCCCTTCACGGCTCACCCAGAAGGCCTCACCGTCAGGTCCGCGATGACGAAGCGCCGTCGCCATCGGTCCGATGGCCCTGAGCGCACTTGCGTTGGCTGCATCGGGCGCCAACAAAATTCCGGCGATCCCACACATTCTAGCATCTCCTCTGGCGAACAATCGCGGGGATCGCTTCCGGCGTCCCAGCGGCAAGGCAGAGGGTCAGACAGAACCACACGATCGGATGGCGGATGACCAAATGCGGAGCACTGAAAACGGCGATCGATGCCACGAGCGCCACCAGAGCGTCCAGCTTCGCCCGCCAGGCGGACAACGCAGCCGAGCCGAAGATCCACATCAGGGCTAGAACCGAAATCAGGCCGCCCTGAGTGTAGAGATCCAGGATGGTGCTGTGCGCCTCGAAGGGCCGCGGCAAAAACTGTTGATTGACCACGGGCGGACTATCTAGGTGCGGGCCCGGACCCAGTCCAAGCGATCCCGATCGTGCCCCCTTCTCCAAGGCTGCATTCCAGAGGTAGAGGCGAAGCGCCGCGGTTTGGGCAGTCGCTTCCCCGCCCTTGTCTTTGGTCAGGCTCTTGGCGAAGTCTTCGGCGCTGGAGGCCTCGCTGAGGGCATAGGGCGCTATAGACAGGGCCAGCGGCAGGAAGCCAACGGCCATCAGGACGGCAAGCTGCCTTGAAAGGCTCGCCTTATTGCCGTCGCTCGTCAGCCAGGCCCGGACCCGCAGCCCGAGAAGGATCAGACAAGCCAGGACCGTGGTATAAAGGTAGGTATCGCTTTTTGTCAGCCTTCCGACGTAAACGGTGAATATGAGGCTGCATAGGGCAAGGCATCTTCCCCATTTATTGCTGGTGGTTGTGGCAAGATGCAAGGCCAGTGGACCGAGTAGGGCGCAGTAGAGCGCAAGCTGGTTCGGATTGTCGGACCATCCGCAGAAGCGGTCCCAGTACCAGGGCTCGACCCCAGCCTGATGGAGCCAGCCGAAGCCAAGCCCTACCTGGATGATGAAGCCCGCATTCGCGATAGCAACCATCCACCAGGCGATACGACGCAAACGGAAAGACGCGTTGGGCTCCGCAGCGGCCAGACAGGTGACGCACGCCAACAGCACATAGGCCAGCGTGTCGTGCAACAACGGATCCAGGAACAACGTGGTTGTCAGAAAACCGATGATGTAACCCACGCCCATGGCAAGCGCCAGGATCAGCCAGAAAAGCCCAAGCTTGGCCAGGGCCGGCGTAACCTCCAGTTGGCCGCCAGCAAGGATTCGCGTCATCGACAGCATTATCCAGAGCGTGAGGCATAGTTCGCTGTAGCCGAAGGGCAGCCCTGGGATGCTGAGTTGCGCCGCGTAGGACATCGCGACGCCGAAGGCCAGAAGCGCATCACGCATCATTGCCGCGCCTCGCCCAGTCGATGGGGGCTCGGCACCGCCTCTTCCCTCGGATTCGCCTGCGCAGCTTGAACAAGCCTGCTGCGATATCTGCCACCCAGGATTGTCTTGTACAGGTCGCAATACTGGTCGATGACCCACGACAACGAGAACCGCTCCCGCACGAATCCGACGGAACGGCTCCCCATGGTCTTGCCACGGGCGGGGTCGGAAAGAATATCGACTATCCGGGAGGCCAAGCCATCCGCATCGCGCGGCGCCACGAGATAGCCGTTCCAGCCATCCTCAACCACATCGTTGCAGCCCGGCATATTCGAGGCGACGATCGGCAATCCGGACAATCCCGCCTCCAGCAGGACACGCGGAATTCCCTCGCGATATTGCGTCGGAAACGCAAAGATATCCGCCATGCCAAGGAGGGCTGGAATGTCGCGCCTTGGCCCCAATGCGACAACGTGGGGAACATGGCGCTCGATATCGGCTCTGCTGACGGCAAACGGACCTTCGGAGTCTTGCGGGCCGACAAGTACGAAACGCGCGTTGGGCCTCTCGCGGATAACGCGAGGAACCGCCTCGATGAGGGTTGGAATCCCCTTCTGCCGCGTGAGCCGACCGACAAATATTATGACCTGGGCCGATTGTAGGCCAAGTTCCTCGCGCATCGTGGCAGCCGAAGGACCACGATACCTTGCCATCGAGAATGCATCGGGGTCGATGCCAGAACTCCGGATCAGTCGCCCTTTGCCGCAAGCCACCAGCCGATAGCGCTCGAAGAAGGCCTGATCATCACTATTCTGGAAGACGGTCATGGCTGTCCAACGAGACGCCACCCCCTGAAGGCCGCAAAAGAAAGGACGCAATGCCAGGGCCCGCGGCTCCCGCGACGAGAATGTCCAACCAAGCCCGTTGATGGTGCGAACGACGGGAACGTGCCCGCGCACCGCCAGTGGAGTTAGGAGATTGGGCTTGGTGTCGAAACTTTGAATGATGTCCGGACGCAGTTCGGACATCAGTTCACGGATCGCGCCGACAGCACCCCATTCTGCACCGCCGCTGCCAAAGCGGTCGAACCCGAATCGGCGATGGGCAATGCCATGGGGTGAAAAGGCGGCTCCGAGATCACTCGAAACGGCAGTGACTTGAAAACCCCTTTCGCGAAGCGCCAAAAGAAACGGGATTCTTAGTCTATGATCCTCGCCTCCAACGCAAACCAGATGCGGACTCATCCTGTCGCTCCTGGATGCGATACCAATCGCGTAAAACAGCTGATCCTATCCGCGGTTTCCATGGCCGGTTTCATCGCCCCTGAACACACAACAGCCAGTCCCACGCTAGGAGCACGCTTTCGTGCTGTCCTCGTCTGTTTGCATGAAGCAAGCTGATCAACGATGCGGCAATGCAGCCACAACCGCTGTCGCCTCGGTCAGTGAGTTGGGTTCATCCGGTCTGACGGTGCAAGGACGACATCTTCGCGTACGACACGGCGGGCCGGATATAAAAAAGGGCTGTGTTCGAAAGGTCCGCGCGCCGCGTTCAAAGCAACTTCCGCCCGCCTTCTCTCGCCGGATCAACATCGCGACCAGGCGGTGTGATGACTCGCACCGCCAATTCTCCCGATCGCTTCGTCTGGAAACAGGCTTTCACCCGGTCTCTGGATATGGTCGGACCCACCAGCCGCATCTTCCCGCGGCTAGGCGACCGCGTTGCCATGCTCGCCGTCATCCGGACCGGCACGCCCGCCTTTCCGTTGAACCCGGTGGGATCCAGTTCAGTGCCTCTCCGCAATTGCCAGCGGCGCGCGCCTCGCATGACCTTGTGGAGTACTGCCTTGCTCATTTTGGCGCCGAGGCTTTTTACGAGGAGCATTGAGCGGCTGCAATGGGAGGGCTTCGCCAGGACGCGGTTCCTTTTGCGGTCTGAGCTCGAATAAATCCTGCGGAAGCGCGCATTTGGCGGTGGCTCGCGCAACCGAAGCGCGCATTGGCCGATTGCCGCCACTGCAAATGCGCAGGCGCTCCGGCAGACTTCGCTGCAATGCTTTCGTTGCAGGCTTGAGCGCCCGACATACTTGGATCATCTACATACCTCTGAGGCAAGCGTAGCATCGAGGCTGTTGTGTTTTTCGGACGCTGATCAAAGATTCTATCAAGGGGCGCCGGTATTTGATTTGTCGCTAATGGATCCTTTCCCTAGGCAGGTGTGGGGCGCCTACCGAATCGGACGAAGGGTATGTCAATGACAACACTCCATTACGCCTCGGGCGGGTCGGCCTCCGAGGTCGCGAAAGCCGGATTCAATCTTGTTGATGTATCTTCCTTGGACCAGCTCAACGCCTTGCCGGCCGGCCAGAAAGGCCTGGTGTGGCTCAATGAAGCAGATGGTGCAACCTCCTCCTTTATCCAGAAGGTCACGCCCTTCATCGGCAATCCGAAAGTGTTTGGCTTCTTCCTCGTCGATGAGCCGGACCCGACCGGCAAATGGGGAACTTATGCCACCGCCGCTGATCTGAAGGCGGAGTCAGACTGGATCCACAGCCACCTGCCCGGCGCCAAGACCTTCATAACAATGATGAACATGGGGTCTTCCGCTAACCCCGACTTTTCAAACACCTTCAATCCTGCCAACACGCATATCGACTATTACGGCTTGGATCCCTACCCGGTACGGACCGGAACAAGCACGATTGATTACAACATGATCGACAGGACTGTGGCGGCGGCCGTCGCCTCGGGCATCCCGCTCAGTCAGGTCGTTCCCGTGTATCAGACCTTCGGCGGCGGCGACTGGACGACCGACACGGGCGGTCGCTATGTCCTGCCCAGCGTTGCTCAGGAAAAGACCATGTTGGACCACTGGGCCAAGGTAGCGCCTTCGCCGGCCTTCGACTATGCCTATGCTTGGGGTTCTCAACAGGGCGACACGGCGCTTGAGAGCTCGCCGACGCTGCAGGCTCTGTTCCTTCAACACAACCAGGGCACCGCAAGCGGTCCTTCGGCCAGCGAACCGACGCCGCCGCCTACCAGCACAGCGCCTCCGCCCACAAGTGTCCCTCCGACCAGCACCGGCGATCACATTTTCTACGGCACGGGTAGCGCGGATGTGCTTCGCGGCACCGCTGGCGCGGACACGATGATGGGCCGCGGCTACAACGACACCTACTATGTCAACAACGCCGGCGATAAGGTGGTGGAACTGCGGCACAGCGGCAACGACAGCGTGCTGGCATCGGTGAGCTACGCGCTGTCGGCCGGCTCGCAGGTCGAGCATCTTGCGACCACCAGCAAATTGGGAACTGCCGCTATCAAGCTCACGGGAAACGAATTCGCCCAAACCATCGATGGCAATTCCGGGAGCAACACTATCAACGGCAGTGGCGGGAGAGACGTTCTGACCGGACATGGCGGCAACGACGTCTTTGTCTTCGATTCGGCTCTCAAGGTCGGCAATATCGACAAGGTCGCCGATTTCAAAGTGGGCCACGACAAGATCCAACTCGACCACACCGTGTTTGCCGGCCTGCATACAGGCGCCCTTCCCTCTTCGGCGTTTTACGCCGGCAGGGCCGCGCACGACAGCGGCGATCACATCGTCTATAACAGCACGACCGGCGCGCTTTCCTTTGACAGCGACGGCTCGGGCGGCGCACATCAGATCCAATTTGCCACTCTATCGCCACATCTGGCTCTGACGGCGTCCTCGTTCATCGTGACGTGACCGTGGGACGTCAGCCTGAGCAAGATGGTCTGACGTTCTTGAATATGGCTGACGGAACCAAGAAGCCCCGCCGAGCTTGTACTTGGTATGAGCGCGCGCGGCATCGAATTCCTGCAGAAATGGGTAGAGGATAAGATCCCACTCTACACCAAGGCCGATCCGGCTCTTGCGGCGAAACTTGCGGACCAAGCAACGGCGGATGCCATCAGAGCGGGAATCCGCCCCGAGGAAATCTCTGAGGAAGTCGGAAGCATGTTGACGACCATGCTCGAAGTGCTCGATCAGCACGATTCGACATGATTGCACGCTTGGCGGCAGATGCTGCCCGGCTTGGCGCCAAATGCATAAATGTGTCATGGATCATAGGTCATGGGCCAGCCTAGGCAGCATGACCAACATGCTCTCCCAGAACGCGCGCGACGACCCCGTCCACCTCGTGAGGTTCAGCACCATTGACTTGTATCAACGGCCATCGGTCCTGGCGCAGGCACTCGCCGACCTCTCTTGAGATTTCGGCCTGCCTTAATCCTTTGTCCACGCCAAGTTCGAACAGCATAACCTCGAGGAGCGGTTGCTGCGCATGCCTATCCACAAGACGGCGGCGTAACGTTTCCTGGGGCGCGTCGAGTTGCACAACGAGATCCGGCCGCGGCAGAAACGCCAGGCACTCGCGGACCGCGTCGAGGCTTGGAGTTCTAGCCAGCACACCCAGCGCACACAAAGCCTGAATCATGCCCTCTTCGAAGATGAAGCAACCGGGCGACTCCCGCGCTTGGCGCCAGGACTGGCACAGTTGGGCGATGTCGACCTTCATTCGCCATGACCACACGCGGCTTCGAAGAGGGATCGATGCCAGAAGCCGGGCCGCGACACTGTCCTTTGGCAAGGTCGACAGCAAGATAGGACCGGATGTGGCAATCTTTTTGCCAATTCTTCCTATGCCATGGCGGATTTCCGGAGCGTCATCCTGAGCCGATCCAGGTTCAATCAGGCGATACCCATTTACTGTCTTCACATTGATGCCGTGTCTCGCCAGCCCTTGGCAGAGGCCGCGAAGCAGCGTGGTTTTACCCGCGCCAGGCGGCCCAAACAACTCGATGATCATATGCTCAAGCGTCTCCGAACGAGCAGTCATTCCCCTACGGATCAAGCTTAGCCGGATTTCAGATCACACCAACGTTCATTTGAATGATTGTTCCAGTCAGTGAATCTACCGAGCCCGGATTCTAGCGGAGATGCCGATCGCATCCGTTCGCCTGGGCAAGCCGTCTTGCGCTCCACGGAGCTTGCAAGGAAAAACGACCGGTGCTGGACACAAATGGCAAAACTTCTGAAGGACGCTCGGGAAGCGCTGGCTAGGCAAGATCGAGGCATCATCCGAATGATTGATGAAAAGATCTCCGCGGCGAGCGATGTTCGACCGACAGCTTGGCGGGGCCCTGAATGTCCTCAGTGTGTTTGCATTCGGAAGTGGCAAATCAAAACCTACAGGTGGATCTGCGACCCACCCGAAGGTGGTCAGTCGTTCCCGAATATGACCTTGACCAAGGGGGGCCAGTCTGGCGCCGTTACCGACAGATGGGTGCCAAATTTGCAGACATTCCAATCTTCGACCACCTTGGAGATGTCGCCAGGGGGCATCCTGACAAGCTCGCAATCAGCGACGGCGCGAACCGCCTGACTTTTTCTGAGCTTTTCCGTGCGGTCGAGACGCTGGCAACTCATATCGCTGCCGTCGTCCCCGAAGGGCAGGCCATCGGCATCCTGCAAGCAAACTCCGCTTGGTATCCTGTGGCGATGTTGGCGACCATGGCGGCGGGACGGCCTTCGGTTCCGCTCAACACAAGAGATCCCGCCTCTCGCATTTTCGATATAGTCAGTGCCGCGGGGCTCGGCGCGATTATAGGCGCCGAAGATGTTCGCCCGGTCGAATTGGCCCAAGAGATCATCTGGATCGAAATTGCGGCCGCCCTGGCGTCCAACGATCAACACCCAGAACAGCAGCATAAGCCCCCTATGGTTTCGGTCGATGCGCCCGCATTGGTGCTTTACACTTCGGGCAGCACCGGGCGCCCCAAGGGAATCGTCAACAGCCAACGCAGCCTGCTATGGCGGGTCCGGCAATATGTCGATGCGTGCCATATCAGCGCGGATGACGTTTTCCTGCCGCTGACCGGGCCAGCCACGATCGCCGGTTGCCGGGAGATCTTTGCGGCGCTGCTGACGGGCGCCACGTTGCATCTTCTCGAGGTGGAGGCTGTCGGCCTGCGCGCTACGCGCGCTCGATTGCAGTCCGAAGGTGTGACGATCGCCTATCTTGTGCCGGCACTGCTTCGAGCCCTCCTGGC
Source organism: Mesorhizobium sp. M0514 (assembly GCF_040321145.1). NCBI lineage: Bacteria > Pseudomonadati > Pseudomonadota > Alphaproteobacteria > Hyphomicrobiales > Phyllobacteriaceae > Mesorhizobium > Mesorhizobium sp. M0514. The sequence goes on along the minus strand of NZ_JAMYQZ010000034.1, from coordinate 16,459 downwards.
TGAGGCGCCCGCCGACGCTTCCTGGCCGCTCAGAGTGGCGCGGATCGGTGGGGAGAAAGTGTCATGGACGGACATCGCTTTGCTGCGCAAAGCCGTTTCGGACCAGTGTCTGATCCAGATCGGCTACTCATCGACTGAAACCATCGGTTCGCAATGGTTCTTGCCGCCTGACTGGCCCGAGCAAGACGCGTCGGTTCCCGTCGGCAGGCTGCTCCCTGGTATGACATTCGCTATCGTCGACGAAGCGGAGCGCAATGTAGGGCCAGGCGAAAGTGGAGAGCTTCTTATCAAAAGCCGCTATGTCCTGCTTGGTCATTGGGAGAACGGTGTGGTCGTTCCCGCGCAGCCGGACCCCGACGATCCCGAGGCTCGGCTTTTTTCGACCGGGGACCTCGTTCGGCTCGACGATGATGGCATCTTGAGGATCGTCGGCCGCAAAGGGCGCCAGATCAAGATCAATGGTCGACGCATCGAGCCCGCCGAACTCGAACGGGTCTTGCGTTGCGCGCCTTCGGTGGCGGATGCCGTAGTGATGGTAACGGCCGCGCAGGAACTCATCGCCTTCGTGGTTCCCCAGCGCTTCGCAGGCGGCGCTTTTGCGGACGACCTTCGCCAGCTCCTCAGGATGACCTTGCCGGCACCATTGCGTCCCTTGCGATTGCACACCGTTGACGCAATCCCACGCCTGTCGGGAGGTAAGGTCGATTTGGCAACACTGGCCGAGATAGATCGTTCGCACGGAAGGAGGGCGCAAGCCGCCCGGTCGTCCACTCTCGATGCTCCGCCAGCCGGAGGAGCAAAGGACACGCGTCAAATAGTGCAGCACGCGTGGACGCAGGTTCTCAACACAGGCACTGCCGCGGGAAACTGGGATGATGCTGGAGGAGATTCGCTGCAGCTGCTGCACTGCGTGATGGCGATCGAAAACGCCATCGGGCAAGAGCTAGGCCTCGAGGCATTCACCGTCGGCATGAGCTTGGACGAGATGGTTGAGGCGGTCGTCTCTGCACGGTCGGGCGAAGGGCGCGAAAAGAAGCACCACCCCCCGGTTCTTTTCCTGTTTCCAGGGTCCGTTGGCTATGGTCCGAGCCTGGCTGCGTTCGCAGCCGCCATGGGAAAAGTCGCCCGTGTAAACCCGATCCGATATCCGAGCCTTGCGGCGATACTGGACGGACACAACACCCTCAGCGCCATGGCTGGCGCCGCACTCGAGCAGATAAGCCGCATCCAACCTGCGGGCCCCGTGCGACTTCTCGGCCATTCTCTGGGTGGCGCGGTTGCATTCGAGGTTGCCGCACGGCTCATGAAGGCCGGGCGAACGGTGCGGTTCCTGGGCATCCTCGACACGAGCCTTCTGGACGAGCCGAGCAACCATTGGGAGACAGCTACCCGTACGTTCTATCGTATTCGCACCAATCGCATATCCGCGCACCGGATGGCTTGCAGAGCCCTTGCGAAGATCACCGTCGCGGTGGGCGGCGAAGCGCGTCTGGCCAGGATACTGGACAGATTTGCCAATGGAGAGTTCAACCCGACGATCTTCAGGACCAAACTGGAACTGCAGGAGGTTTTAAGGGCGAAGTCATTCTTCCAGTGGCTTGAGGCACCGAAACCGGCTCTGCCCCTCTCCGGTACCTTGTTCCGATGTCGCAGGGTGGGAATGCCGCGGGCCTTGGGCTGGGACAGCGTCTTGGCACACCTGGACGTCATTTCGATCAAGGGCAGCCACATCGACCTTGTCGTCGAACCAAACCTTGCCACCAACCGTCCGCTTATCGAGATGGCCATCGTGCAGACCTATTCCCCCGCCGAATCTCGCAAAAGGGAGGACTTGTCATCGACATAATTCCGGAATTCAGCAAGGACATGCTGACGCTCGATGCCCGCGCGGAGGTCGATCGCATCGTTGACACCTTGCGCACTCAGGTTCTCGGCACCCTGCATCGTCGCGGCGTGGTTGTCGGTCTTTCCGGCGGTATCGACAGCTCCGTCGTCGCGACCTTGTGCATGCGCGCGTTCGGGAAAGACAAGGTCCTGGGACTGTTCATGCCGGAGCGGGATTCTTCCGGCGACTCCCTGAGACTTGGCCGCCGCGTCGCGGCACAGCTTGGCATTGAAAGCGTCCTTGAGGACATAGCACCGGCACTGGAGGCCATCGGCGCCTACCGCCGGCAGATCGATGCGATCCAGACCGTCGTTCCCGACTATGGGGAAGGGTGGAAATGCAAGCTGGTGATCGCGTCGGTTCTGGAGAGCAGCGGGCTCAATATAACCCGCCTCACGGTCCAGGATCCGCAGGGTAAAGTAGATACCGTGCGTCTGCCGCCAGCTGCCTATCTGCAGATCGTTGCTGCGACAAACTACAAGCAGCGCCTGCGCAAAATGACGGAATACTATCACGCCGATCGCCTCAAATACGCGGTTGTCGGCACTCCAAATCGCCTCGAGTACGACCAGGGCTTTTTTGTCAAGCAGGGCGACGGAGCCGCCGACGTGATGCCGATCGTTCACCTTTACAAAACCCAGGTTTATCAACTCGCGGAATATCTCGAGGTGGATGATGAAATCCGGCGGCGGCCACCGACCACCGACACTTTTTCCATGGCCCAAAGCCAGGAAGAATTCTATTTCGCGCTGCCCTATCACCTGATGGATCTATGCCTCTACGGCCTGAACCACGGGGTCGCCAGCAATGAGCTCGCGGCGGTTGCTGGCCTCACCGAGCCCCAGCTTCAGAAAGTGTTCAAGGACATCGAAGCGAAACGAAGGGCGGCCCACTATCTCCACGCGCGGCCTTTGCTGTCCGCCGAAGGCGGAGATTGACCGAGCATGTGCGGCATCGCTGGAATCGTGGCGCTGAATGCCACAGCGGCTTCTCCTTCGCGGCAGGCGCTGATGCAGATGATGGGCGCGCTGGCGCATCGCGGTCCCGACGGGCGCGGTCTCTACCGGGACAGACGCGCGGGGCTGGCGCATGTGCGCCTGTCCATCGTCGATCTCTCCAGTGGCCAGCAGCCGATGGCGGATACAGGCGATACGACGTGGATCGTGTTCAACGGCGAGATCTTCAACTACGTCGAATTGCGTGAAAAACTCACGGCGCTCGGCCACCGCTTCCGAACCCGCAGCGACACGGAGGTCGCGCTGCACGCCTATCGTGAGTGGGGAGAAACGGCCTTCGAGCGGATGAACGGCCAATGGGCAATTGCGATCTGGGATTCAGTGGCCAATCGTCTCATATTGTCGCGCGACCGCTTCGGCATTTGCCCGCTGTATTTCAGCGAGCATGCGCACCGGCTTTATTTCGCCAGCGAAGTGAAAGCCATTTTCGCAGCCGATCGAACCATACCTCGCGCCTTTGATCCCGCCGGCATCGATCAGACGTTCACGCTCTGGACGGTCGTTCCGCCGCAAGGAGTTTTCCACGGAATCAACGAACTCGAGCCGGGTCGTGTCCGCATCTATCAGGATGGCACCGTTCGTGAGCGGATTTTTTGGCAGCCTTCCTATCCCGACAATTTCGGATCGCAGCAGGGCGAGTTCCCCGGGTCCTCCAACGACGCGGTGGACCGCGTGTCTAGCGCTCTTGAGGCCGCGACGGCGCTCAGAATGGTGCGCGCCGACGTGCCTGTCGGGTGCTACCTCTCCGGAGGGCTGGACAGTTCGCTTGTGGCTGCGCTCGCAAGGCGCTTCGCGGGCGAGCGCTTCCAAACCTTCTCCTTACGTTTTGCCGACGCCGAATATGACGAGACCCGCTTCCAGCGAATGGTTGCCAAGACGATCGGCAGTGAGCACCATGAAGTGGTCGTTTCGCGCAGAGATATAGCCGGAATCTTTCCGGAGGTAATCCAACACACCGAACGCCCGATCCTGAGGACTGCCCCGGCGCCACTCTTCCTGCTCTCGCACCTGGTGCGCGAGCGTGGCATCAAGGTCGTGCTGACCGGCGAAGGCGCTGACGAAATGTTCGCCGGCTACGACCTGTTCCGCGAAGGCAAGGTCCGCCGCTTCTGGGGGCGCCACCCGACTTCGGCACGACGCTCTCGGCTCCTGGAACGCCTTTACCCCTATCTCACCCGCTCGCCGGTGCAACAGCAGGCGATGGCGCGTCAGTTCTTCGGGCGAAATATTCACGCTTACGACGCGCCGGGCTTTGCTCATGAAACACGCTGGCGAACCACCAGTGCCATCAAGCGCTTGTTTACGGCCGATATGCGGGCTCGAACGCAGGGCCGCGACGCCGTGTCCGAGTTGCTCGCCCGTCTGCCCGCGCAGTTTGCCCGTTGGAGCCCTCTTGCGCAGGACCAGTATCTCGAGGTGCAAACACTGATGTCGGGCTATCTGCTCTCCTCGCAAGGCGACAGGATGCTGATGGCTCACTCCGTCGAGGGGCGCTTCCCGTTCCTGGACGATGAACTTGTGAGGCTCGCGAATTCGCTGCCACCCTCCTTCAAACTCCGCGGCCTCGACGAGAAGCACGTGCTGAAGCGCATGGCGGCACCCATCCTGCCCTCCGAGATCATAGCCCGCAAGAAGCAGCCCTTCCGTGCGCCCAACGCGCTTTGCTTCGTCGGCGCAGACGCTCCGGATTACGCACGCGAGGCGGTTTCGCAGGCGGCCCTGCGCGAGGCGAATGTCTTCGATCCAAAGGCGGTCACGCACCTGCTTGCCAAATGCCAGGCCAGAACTGGCGATGGCGACCTGTCCAATGCCGACAACATGGCGCTGGTCGGCGTGTTGTCGACCCAACTTCTTCATCAGCAGTTCGTCGCGGGTTGTCCCAGTGCAACGCTCGAATGCACACTCAGCGTCGACGTCGACTGCGAACATCGGGAAGAGCGCCTGCATGTTGCATGATGCCGTACCATTGCTGCATGACTACCTCGCCCATTCAGCCGTCCGACACGGAAGTAAGGTGGCGCTGGTGTGCAACAGGCAGCGTGTCACCTACCTCGAACTCGAAACGCGAGCCAACGCGATCGCCCGGGACCTGGCCGCATCCGGCGTCGTTCGCGGTGATCGCGTGATGATCTTCGCCGACAACACCGTCGAGACGGTGGTTAGCTTCTGGGCGGTGCTAAAGGCGAATGCGGTGGTGTGCATCGTCAACCCGCTCACCAAGAGCGACAAGCTCGATTATCTGCTCAACGACTGCCGGCCGACGGCGCTCATCACGGACGGCCATCTGCACGCGATCTTCCGCGAGCCGGCGCGCGGCTGCCCGTCACTTCTGCGAGTGATCGTATCGGGACCGATCGACGACGTCGAACTCGCCCAGCTGCCGTTTGCCGTGCGCTGGGACGCCGCCCTCGCCAATGGCGCGGATACGCCGCCGGCACGGCAGTGCATCGATGTTGATCTGGCAGCCATCATCTACACGTCTGGGTCGACGGGCGAACCCAAGGGCGTGATGCTGACGCACAGAAACATGATGGCCGCGTGCGCGTCTGTCGCTTCCTACCTGGCAATTGCCGAGGACGAGGTGATCCTCAATGTCCTACCCCTCGCCTTCGATTATGGACTGTACCAGATGATCATGGCTTTTCGTACCGGCGCCCGGCTGGTGCTCGAACGCTCGTTCGCTTTCCCGGCACAGATCCTCGGGTTGATCAGGCAGGAGGGGGTTACGGGCTTTCCTGGCGTGCCCACAATCTTTGCCGCACTCTCCGAACTCAGGTCCCTCAAAGACCAGGATTTCTCGAGCATCCGCTACGTCACAAACACTGCGGCAGCCCTACCCCTCAAGCATATTTTCATGCTTCGCGAGCTGTTTTCGGGTGCACGCATCTATTCGATGTACGGTCTCACCGAATGCAAACGTTGCACCTATTTGCCGCCAGCGGACCTCGAGCGAAAGCCATTGAGCGTAGGGATCGCAATCCCGAATACGGAGATGTGGATCGTTGACGAGCATGACAGGCGGATAGGCCCAGGCGTTGTCGGCCAACTCGTCATTCGCGGCGCAACGGTGATGAACGGGTATTGGGGCAAGCCCGAGGCAACGGCCAGGAAACTCAAACCCGGCCCGCTGCCCGGCGAGCAGGTCCTATACACCGGCGACTACTGCCGGATGGATACGGAGGGTTACCTCTACTTCGTTGGCCGTGGGGATGAGATCATAAAGTCGCGAGGCGAGAAGGTGGCGCCAAGGGAAGTGGAAAATGTACTGATGGACATTCCAGGAGTCCGAGAAGCGGCTGTCATAGGTGTTCCCGACGAGCTCCTCGGGCAAGCGGTGAAAGCTTTTGTGGTGATGGAGCATGGAAGAGCCATTGGCGAAAGGGAACTGCAGAAGGAGTGCCAGAAGCGTCTGGAAAACTTCATGGTCCCGAAATCCATCGTCGTTGTGGCGAACCTGCCGATGACGGACACGGGAAAACTCAAGAAAACGGCGCTGTCATGATACGGGGCCAGAACCAAGTCGCTGATTTAATGGTGACGCCACGGAGGACGAATTCATGTTGACCATCAAGGAACGCACCGGAATCTACAGCGAGCAGATTCGTAGTTTCTTGGTTTCGAATTTCTACGTCAGCGACGTCAAGGCATTGCTGGATGACGCATCCTTGCTCGATCAAGGCATTGTCGACTCGACGGGTGTGCTTGAGATTATCGGCTTCATCGAGGAGACCTTTGGCATTACCGTCGAGGATAGCGAACTTCTGCCTGAAAACCTCGATTCCATCCAGGGGATCGAGCAATACATCATCCGCAAAATGAACTGATGGGTAAGCGTAACGCCCAGAGCAGCCCCGTATTTGGTCTGATTGTCGCAGGATTCATGCCTGCGTCTTGACTTGCCCCAGAACCACCCGGCCCTCGCCCGCTTCGTTCGAGACCGAACGGATGTTCTCGAATGCCTTGCTGCGTTCCAGCAGACCCGCTACCTGTCGGTCTTGGCCAAGCCCGACCTCGAAGAGCAGGATGCCGCCACGCCGCAGGTATCGCGGTGCGTCTTTCAGTACGCGCATATGAATGCTCAGGCCGTAAGGGCCGGCTGCAAACGCCTCGCGCGGCTCAAGCTCGATCAGATGGGCGCGGTCGCCCTCGAGCCGCTTTTCAGAAATGTAAGGCGGATTGCAGACGATTACGTCGATAGTTCCGTCTAACCCAAGGCCGATGAGAGAGTCGAACAAGTCGCCCTGAAGCACCGAAAGACGCTCAGCCATGCCGTGATGTGAGGTGTTGCGGCGTGCCGTTTCGACGCATTCATCGGTGAGATCGCTTGCCCAGACAAGGGCGCTGGGCACATGGTAGGCGATCGCGCACGCCAGATTCCCAGTGCCGCAGCACATATCAACTATGCGCGGAGCCGGCAGGTTCATCTGATGCAACACACCAAGCGCGGTCTTGCCGAGCAACTCGGTCTCAGGTCTGGGGACGAGCGCACCGGGCGAAACCAGCAGTTCAAGTCCCATGAACATGGCGCGGCCGGCGCCATAGGCATCAGCTACACTGAACTCTTTGCTCATGGCCGACCCCATCGCTTGATCTCCCCAGTATAGATCTGCGGCGCTCATGCGCCAGCCAAACCTGCTCCGAAATCATGAATTCTCAAGCCTTTCCTTCGAAAAACTGCAGGCACAAACTCGGTGCATCGCACTTCTGACGCTCATTGACCGATTGCAATCTCAGGTCGCCAAAGATGGAGAGAGAGGTGCTGCTCATGCTTTGAAGAGCCAATGGCGCGGTACGGCGGCTTTTAGATTTTGTGGATCGTGGAGAGGGGTAAACGCCTATCCAACTCTGATGGAGCGGAGGCGCGGACCGCAGCTCCATTGACGCGCTAATCTTCGGCTCCGGTAATTCAGCAAGTGGTCGGTGGAAGCGCCTCCGCTCCAGCATCAGCCTCACCTTGCTGCATGGAGAGGTTACCTATAGGTTTGCGGACATGTCGAAACAACTGTCCGAAGGTCTCGGATCGACATCTCATTTCCGGTCAATCGCAGAGAGGGGCCGTGAGCGAAAGCGTGAGTGTTCTGATTGTTGAGGATCAATGGCTAGTCGCGCAGGACACTGCCGCGCGGCTGCGTCGCGCCGGTTATCAGGTGGTCGGACCTGTGCCGTCGGTATCCGCCGCTCTGCGTCTTGTCGAATCGGACAAGATTGACGTGGCGTTGCTAGACATCCAGCTGAACGGTGAAACGGGTCTGCCGGTGGCGAGGATATTGCAGGCGCGAGGCATCCCCTTTGCCTTCTTGTCGGGATTTGGCCCCGCCGACGTTCCCGCGGCTTTCCGCGACTGCAGATTCCTGCCGAAGCCGGCAACCGATGCTGTCATCCTTGCTGCTGTCAGCGAGTTGGCGTCCCTGCGCACAGCTTCGCGCTGACATTCGCTCCGCCGCATTATTACCGGAGTTGCGCCCTGGCGACCTGGTAGGCCGGACGAGGTCAGTCTCACAAAGGGCAACATTGGCGCTTTGGCCATGAGGACGGCGGACTACGACCGGCGAGGACGGAAATTCAGCGTTCAAAAAGCATCCGCCGGGGTTCCACTTCTCGGCCTGTTGGCGGCGATTTGGACTTAGGTCCGATCCCGGTCGCCAGAGGTCGGATTGCGGAACATCTGCCAAGGACCCACGTTCGGGGTTTGAGCACGGAGGTGCCGGCCGATCTCGAAGCGCAAGTTTCACGGGCAACTGTTGGGGAGTGTCGTAGTGCCGATTTCAAACGATATGGGGGACGAGTACCTGGAACTGGAATGTCCAAACTGTTCTCATGTCATCATAAAAAAGGGATCGTGGTTGAAGGTGATATCCAACTTCAACTGCACCCAATGCCATGCAAAAATCAGAATTGGTTATATGACCAAGCTCGCGCTTTTCGAGAAAAAAAGGCAAAGCATGAACCCGGCTGCGCAGTGAGAGTCCTAGCGGCCCGACAGTCGTTTGGGGTGGTGCGTTGAACCGTCGGGCCTGACCGGCCCGATGGCGGGGGAGCCAGGCCGGCTGGGTGAATCGTATACATTAGATCGTGCTTATCAAGCCCAAATACGCGGCGCGACATCGCCTGGTGACGCAACGGTGAACCCCGCGCCCGTATACGCGCTAGCAGGAACGTCGGCGGTCAACATGCCGCTCATTCGTAGAGAGTGCGAACAGCTTCATCAAACAACTCCACCTCGGCTTCAACCTTTTCAGCCGCTTTATCGACCTTGTCGAAACGCTTCAGCATTCGATTGTGGAGCATGGACAAGCGTGCCGCATGGTAGACCACGCTGCGCTTGTAACCTTCAGAGTCGAGTGGTTCGAACAACATTGTCATGGCAGAAATCCTCAATGTTTTTCGTCCTGCAATCCTTCCCTAGTAAACCGCCAGTTAACTCTTTCGTTCCGCTGGTGATGCGAAGGCGCCCGAATGAATAACTCGTTGCGCTGTCTCCAGACTGCACGAGCGTGCTTCGTCTGTCTGAGGTTGGGCCCCAAGGCTTGCGCTTGCCTCGCCTGTTCGGCTCATGCTGCGTCAGTCACGACATCGACGGCCAGCTTCAGTTCAATCGCTTTGGGCGTGAGTTGAATACCGGCGCTGCCAAAAATTGCCGAATGATCATCCTGCTGTGGTGGGACCGCCGAACCCGTCAGGAGCGACGAACCGAGCCGGCTTGGATAGTCGCCCCGCCGCAAGGACGCGAGCGATCGAAGATCACGTCGGCAGGTGCTCTGCCCTCTCTAGGAAGCCGGCGCCGCGCGCACTTACTGAAAAAACCCAAACAGAATAAGAGCGAGAAAGGCAAACAGCAGCGCTGCAGCCGCTAGCAACACACCTTTGTTGGAGCCGCGCCGAGGTTGAGGGTCAGGCACGAGTTTTTTCCGGTTTGGGAGTTCATTCATTGGACATTAATTTGCGGCTGCAAATTAGGTTCCGCTCATGCTTGAATGCCTACAATGCCGCCCCACAGCGCCCTACAGGCGCACGACCTTCGCTAGCCATAGGCGTATCCGCTGGCCTTCTGCAAAGGACAACGCGAACGATTCCTGATTGAATGACCGGGCAATTTCCTGATCTTTCTCAACCACGCGGACGAACCATTCGCCGCAGGTTTCTGTCACTTCGACGCAAGGGACGGCCTTGCGGAATGGAGCCGCGTTATCCATCACAGCCGACCTACGAGCAATGGCAACATCAGTTTTATAAGGCCACCGAATTCGGGATTTCAATGCAAAAGTCGATACGTGATCATGTAATTTACGGGATCAAGTAATTAGTGAGCAGCGGATCGCATTTGAAGTGCGCTAACGATCACCTATGTGCTCACCGAAGCATTGGGGCTCGGCCGACACGGTGATTTTGAACGCCTACGGCAATTCCTTCTCTGAGAAAGTCGCTGACCGGCATGATGGCGCACTGAACCAAGATGGCGGGCATGGGGCCCGGCTGCAAGCTGCATGGACTTCGGAAGACGCTGGGGAAGTACCTGGCCAAGGAGGGCGCGACCTCGAAACAATCGGCAGGCATTCTCGGCCACGACGTCCTGGACCACGTAGAGCTTTACAGCAAGGACGGAGCAGGAGCGGCTCGCCGTGGATGGCATGGCGAAGCTTCTGAAGCGGTTTGTCTAACCCACTGTCTAACCAGGTTGTCTACCCTCGACGCAAAGCCTTGTGCATGAAGGCGACTGGTGGCCCGGAGGGTGTCTAAAAATCGTTGATTTTGTTAGTTTTTTCTTGGGCCAAAATCAGAAATCTTCCCGTATCGTTCCGTATGTTTCCCGTGACGCTATGAAGTCCACTCCAGCTAACCTCGTTTGAGAACGTTCTGAGGCATGCTCTAGAACGGCCGCAGTGGTGCGGGAAGCATTACGAGTTTTTGGACGTACCTGCTGAGGCCGTTGCTGCGTTCAAAGCTGCCTTTGCCAAGGGCGTCTATTTTAACAGGCACATCCGCAATCGTTATGCAGTCCGGCTCGCGCCAGGGCGCTGACATCTGGAGACGCCGGGCTTGTGCAGGGATGGCCCGCGCCTGCTTCCGAGCGCGGGCCGACCATGATGAGTGAGGGGCCATCTTGGTCACCGGCAGGGACCGCTGAGAACGAGCCGGGTGTGACCGAACAGCCTCGGAGCGGGGATGTTCCCGGCTGACCCAAAAAGGCCAAAGGGCGCAATTAGCACCGACTTAATTAGGTCCGGAAAATTTTAACGAATCGTTGACCGCGCTGTCCCAGAATAGGACGGCGCGGTCAAACCCCAACCTTGGCTGCGCAGGCGGCTTCGGCACTCAGTTCCACCCCCGAGCTGTCGGAGCCGCCACCCACCCACACTTATACCAGCAATGGTTGAATCAACCGTTACTGCACGTGCTTTCATGGCGCTTCCCTGATCGTTAGACTTTGACGGATCAAACAGAGGATTCACAGATTCGGAGACTCGACCGATGGAAACGATCTTCGATGACGTCGGCAACGGCCTCAGAGCGCCCGCACAGACGCATGGCGCCCTGTATGCGCCTTCGCGCATCGACATGGCCGGCAAGCTGTTCCTTGGCGTCGCAATCGGCCTGGGCCTTGGCTTTGGAATGGCGAACGCGGGTTAGACCCGACCTATCGGTTCGGGCGGTCCGTAGCCAAAACGTTGTAGAGCACCAAACACGCCAGCAACGAAATGACGCTGCCCAGCAGGTCGCCTAGGGTCAGGCCGGAAAAATAGACAAGATCGAACGCCAGTACCGCCATCGCTCCAGCCAATCATGATTCGGGACACTGCCGACATTAACCGTTAGTCGGCACTGTTCCGGTCTGGATAACCTGTTCAATCTTTTCGTTGAACTTGCGCCATTCGCCAACAATCCAAAGTTAGGCGAAGCAATCAAGCTTGCGAATGAATACGCCTCCGGAGACGTCCCCATCGGCCAAGAGGTTTTCGAGGCCATCGGAGCGTCGCGGAAAGAAATGATAGAGAGTTGGCGAAAGAGGCGGAACGCTATCCGGTCTGGCAAGCTCGCTCCCACACCACGCAACCTAATCCAAAGTACCGCGAGGAATAGGAATGGCTAAAGTCCGCAAGCGCACCCTGCCCTCCGGTGAAGTTCGCTGGCCGGCAGACTACTTCGATGCCGGCTGCAATCGCCGCGCCAAGCAGTTCGACAAGCGCAAGGATGCCGACGGCTATCCGGTAAAGGTGCGACGTGACCTGCAGCTATGATTCGAATCCAGGTTCCCCAGAAAGCGATTTTTCCGTTTGATCATTAGAACATTTCGTGTCAGTCGGACGCACGGTCGGTAATTTTTGTTCCCGTTTCGAGCTTGCGGATGGCGCTTTCGCCGAGCGCCGGATCTCGGTTGAGGAAGGCTGTGGCCGGTGATCGTTGCGATTTCCGGCCCCCAGGCCTCGACGAGCGCCAGGCGCGTTACAGCAGTCCCGCGAATGTATTTAGGGTCACTCCGACCACCCCGGCCGAGGCGCAGGCCTTGCGCCACGATGATCGAAAGCCATCTGAGGTCCATGGCACGCCGTCGCTGTTCAAAAGTATCTGCCCGACCTTGTCGCGCAACGCCTCGAGCGCAGCCTTGAGCGGCCCTCCGACGGGAATGACCACACGAGTTCCGGTCTTGGATTGCTGCAGGCGGATCACCTTGCCGTCATACTGCTGTCAAGTGAGCCGCAGCAGGTCGCCCTGGCGCCGGCCGGTCCACAAGGCCAGTGTGAGCGGCAGATGCAGGTGCGCGGGAGCGCTGGCATAGAATGCGGCCTCGTAGGCGGCAGACCAGACGTTAGCCACCCTGGTGCCGCGATAGAGGCGCCCGCCCTTCTCGCAAGGATTGGCTGACACAAGGCCGCGACCGTGTCCCCAGGACAGGATCCTCGCCAGCACCTGCCAGCCATAGTCTGCCTGTTGGCGCGATGCCTTGGCGCGCTCGTCGCGCCACTCCATGAAGATGCCGCGCGTGCGGCGGTCGCTCATGCCCGACAGCGGGAAGTCACCGAATTTCTTTTCGATACCTTGATCAGCTTGACATAATCGGCTTGCGTGCCAGGTCATCCAAATCCGAGCTGGCCTGAAATGCATTCAGCACGGACAGCAGCACGCCCTGGCGCGGCTTGGCCTTGGTCGCGGCGGCAGCTTTGTAGGCTGCGATGAATTCGGGATCTCCAGGCTTGCCAGGCAAGGTGGCCCGCCCTTCCAAGCCCACTAGTAGGTGACGAGGCTGCCGTCGGCGAGTTGTTTGGCGCGGCTGTTCAGCCCCTTAAGACGAACGCGCATGATTTTTTATATACTGGTCGACGGGGTTTTCCGGTTCGCTCGTATGTGTAGCGGCGATGACCACGATCTTGCCCGTCGCCGGATCTATTTCTACCCTGCCAGGCTCCATGTTGCCTTAGCGTGCGCTCTTGATCCGCGCGCAATATCGGCAATTTTGAAGGAGATCAGTGTGCCGGCCATTTTGGATTGCTCCCGCCTTTTCAGCCGCCGCGTTTTCCAAAAGATTCGTGAGGTTTTGGATAACTGCTTGGAGCAGATCCTTGACGGGCAGCCTCATCACCTTCTCGATGCCAATTAAGACTTCCAGGACAATTCGAGCCGGCCTGAGAATGATCGAAACCGGATATTGCTCGCGCCTAATTACCTCTCCTACCGGAGACGATGCATCGAAATCAGACCATCCCTGCCCTTCCTGATCGAAAGACAAGGCCAACACAGGATCACTTCCCATCAACGGGCTGCCCGTCTCCCAAGCCGCGCGATACATAGGCAAAAGTGCCATCGCGGCGGAGACCGCACGAGATGCAGCCATGCCAGCACTAGTCAGAACGACCACAGTGCGCGCAGTCGTGATTTCAGCTCCAGAATAGGTGTTCCACTTACGGTCAGCGTTGGTCCAAGGGAAAAGCCCGTTTCGCTTTCGCCACGCGTTGAAAGTGACATTGGATACCAATGCCGCCTCCAACAACGTGGATTGAGGGAAGCGATGCGGTTTCCGCTTTTGGTCCATAATCATACAACTGTATTATTCGAACTTCGATGCACCTGTATTATTTTGCTCCGACATGAGGCGAGGTGCGGAAATTCGGACTCTTGGGACCTTCTCAGATGGTTACAGCAACCGACACCGTGAAACGCAAATGTCCATGAGATCGGCGGTTGCTGCTACACATTCCCCTCGCTGGGGCATGCGTTTCTGGAAGGCGGTCCGCAGCCGGTTCCGTGCACGTTTTATTTTGACTGTTAACTGTCACGCTAGTCGAATGTTGACGACTCCCCCTCGGAAGAGTTAATAATCTCCTAATATAAGCATTTTCTTAAAAACATGATCGGCAGCCGACGAGTTTGCCGACGCAATGGGGAGACGCAGCGCGGCGACCAATCTCGTCGCAACATCATCATCATCATCAACATCGAGCCGCCATCCGTAAACGGTACTGCTGAGTCAGCCGTTCGCAAGGCGTAACATAGCGGCGGTTGGGTGCGCTTACGAAGTCTATGAGTTTTGATAGCAAGTGCTTTGTCTTTTAAGTGCGGTCGGCAAACGGATGTGGGGGCATCTGTGTATGAGTAAGGGGTTATAATGGCTGCTTCTCAAATCATACACGCCGACGGAATGTCGACGTTGCTTTCTGATACGCCACAGGGCGGAGACTATACCTACCGCTTAGCCGAAAATGCGCCCGTCCCTATTTCCACCGTTCTGACCATTATATCTCTCAATGGGTCGAGTAGCGATCTGGCCGAAATCGCACTTTGCTCTCCGAATGATGAGTTTTCCGCCTCGACCGATCCGAAGAAGGCCGCTGCTGCCTACGAAGATCTAGCAGGCATCAAGCTGTGTTTGCCAGACTCCGGGGGGTGGGCGTTTGGCATCGGTACACATGCCATTGGTCTGAATGCGAACTCATTTGGTCCGGCGCTCTCTCCCAGGATCAGGCCGTTAGTGGGCGAAGGCGAACTTGCCCTCACCGGTTCACAATTTTTGAGCGACGCCGCTGCAAGCGGCAGGTCAATGTCGACACTTCTTGATCGACAAGAACAACTAGCGAGATAGGGGACGGGGTATGGGAACGGCAACTGGTACAAGCGGCAACGACAATCTGGTCGGCGGTAGTGGAGACGACGTGCTTTTGGGCGGTGCCGGAAGCGATCGCCTGAATGGCGGTTCAGGCGCCGATACGCTCGATGGAGGCAGTGGTTTCGATACGGTCCTGGGCGGATCGGGAGCGGACACGCTCATCTATCGCGCGTGGGAAAATCAGTACAAGTTTGGTAGCCAAGTCTACGGCACAGGGACAACCGTCGGACAAACAGCCTTTTCCGGCTACGACACCTACGACGGCGGTAACGGCAATGCTGCGAAAGGCACTGCCGAGATCGATACGCTCGCTATCTATCTAAGCAATGTTCAACTAGCCAATACGTCATTCATGACGGCGTTTAACACCGAACTTGCTCAGTTTCGTGCCTTCATTGCCGCGAACTCGAACACGAATACCGGCCAAGCAGGTCAGGCAGAATTTACATTCGCCACGATCAACCTCAAGGTCTCCGCGATCGAGCGGGTTGTCGTTCTCGATAGCGCCGGGCAGGTTCCTGTCTCCGTGAATATTGTCGACTCTTCTTTAAATGATGGTGACAACAACTCGGTCGTGACGTTCACCTTCACTGGTCCAGTGACTGGCTTCACTTTAGACGATGTGACGGCAACCCACGGAACGCTGTCTAATTTTGTGATGATCGATGCTTCGCACTATACGGCGAAGTTCACGGCAGCAGACGGTTTTAATGGCGATGGCTCCGTTTCGGTAACGGCCGGCGGTTACACCGACGCTGCCGGCAACGCTGGTGCTGGGGGCGGTGACACCGTCGCGGTGGACACTGCGAACCCCACTGTGACGTTGGTCACCTACGGACCCAATGACGGTACCCTGAAGGCGGGGGACTCAGTCACCCTGACACTCAATTTGAGTGAAGCGGTTACGGTAGCTGGCGGAGTCCCCACTCTGACGCTAAACGATGGCGGCACCGCGACATATGTAGGCGGATCTGGCACTGCCGCGCTAACCTTCAAGTATACGGTCGCAAGCGGAGAAAACACAGCTGACCTATCCGTGACGGGATTCAGCCTGAACGGCTCTTCGATCAGGGACGCGGCAGCCAACGATGCCGTCCTCAGCGGGGCGGTAACCAATCCCGCCGGGGTACTGGTCGTGGACACCGTGATTGCGACCCCGACGGTGGCGCTGACCAACGACAGCGGCAGCTCGGGCAGCGATCTTCTGACCAATGACGCGGCGCTGACGGTGAGCGCGGCGGCCCCCGACGTGACGCGGAGCTATTCCGTGGACGGCGGGCTGGGGTCGGCAACCTATACGGCGCCGACCGGCCAGGGCAGCCACACGGTGGTGGTGACCGACACCGACGCCGCCGGCAACACCGCCAATGCCAGCATCACCTTCAATCTGGACACCGTGATTGCGACCCCGACGGTGGCGCTGACCAACGACAGCGGCAGCTCGGGCAGCGATCTTCTGAC
>NZ_JAMYQZ010000033.1:0-62991 GCF_040321145.1 Mesorhizobium sp. M0514 | reverse complement strand
AATCCACCAACATGCTGGAGCGGCTCAACGAGGAAATCCGCCGGCGCACCTATGTCGTGCGCATCTTCCCCAACACCGAAAGCTGCCTGCGCCTGGTCAGGGCGTTGGCCGTCGAGACCAATGCGCCAAGCCGCATGACCAGCATCATGACCAGCATCATGGCTGCCCCATTTTGCAGAACTTGACGCACACAACCACGCATTGGGAAAGTTGTCGGCGCGCGCCCGCCCGCTGCCGCGACCGCAAGCGGGAAGGGTTTCGGGATGGTCCGTTGGGCGTCGAAGACGATCAGTGGGTTCCTTCTTGCCTTATCATGCGGCTATCCGGGAGTGCACCGGGCTGGTCCTGGTCTGGAAGCCCCGGTTTCGGACTTCCAAGGCCAGCAAGGCGAGTTCGACCTCGTCCAATCGCGACGGGCGTGCATTTTCCGGCATGCCTTCGGCGGTGGCCAGGTCGATCAGGTACTCGTTCCAGGCCCAGTTCTTGAGCACAGCGCGTTTCTCGTCGGGTGCGAGCACCGGGTCATCCACAACCTCCATCGGAGAGGCGTAGAATGTCTCCGGCTCGGAAAGCGCCGTCTGTATGTGCGCTGCCTGTGCGCCGGCGCCATAGCCGTGGCTTGCCTGGAGCCAAGCCAACTGCAGCCGCTGCCAAACCAGGTCGGAAAAGGCCTGTTTCTCCTCCGATGCATGCTGGCGCGTGACCTTGGCCTGGGAAGCAGGAGGTGCAGCCTGCACGACATAGTTGAGGCCTTGACGCTCGGCATAACGGATCGCCGCTTCCAGCGTCGGAAAGTTCAGTTCAACCTGGGTCAGGGTGTCCCGGCCACCGGTATAGCCCATCAGCGGCTCGATGAACGGGGCTGTGCGGCGTTCGAAGACCAATCGCCAGGCCTTGCGGGGCTTTGCCGAGGTCATGGCCGGGCGGCATGGCTGGTAGATCCGCGCCGTTGCGCCGTCCGGAAACACTGACCGTCCCATTGACAAAGCCGGCCCGTCTAGACGAGGCCGATTGTCATTGTCCGGCCGGACGGACGTCTTGGTTAGGTTTCTGTTGTCGCTGCTTTGAACTGTCTCCATTGCCTGTCCCTCCCGTTATGAAGGGTCGCACGGGCAGCGGCCGTAAGGGCCGCCACCCATACTGCATCCGTCAGTTCTTCCCGTTGATTGCGATCCGCTTGGCCTTCGCCTGCGCCCGCTCGGTCTTGGGCAACGTCACGGTCAGCACCCCGTTCTTGAAGGCGGCGTTGACCTTGTCTTCTTCAACCTCGTAGCCGAGCGGAATGAGGCGCTCGAAGCGACCGTAGAAGCGCTCGGAGAACTGCCGGTCCTTGTCCTCGGTCTCGGAACGCTTCTCGCCTTTAAGCTTGAGCGCCCCATTTTCCAGCAGGACTTCTATGTCGCTCTCGTCCAGGCCAGGTATTTCCGCCGTGACGCGGACTTCCTTGTCCGTGTCGGAGATTTCGACACTCGGCCAACTGGCGGCGAAAGAGGGACCGAAGGCCGGCAGTCTGGCGCCAAAGCTGCGGAAGGCGTCATCGAACAGCCGGTTTACCTCCCGGTGGAGGGAGACGAAGGGGTCTCGATCTCCGTCGGGGAAGAGACTGGGCGCCGAGTTTCCGTTGCCCCGGCCCCATGGGATCAAGTCACGTACGCTCATTGTCTTTCTCCTTTTGTAGGTCTCTGAGTCGGGCGGGACGCCCGGCTCAAGCGAAAGCCTTCATGGTGGATTGCTCAGGCGGCCAGCTTGTCGGTCTCGACCTTGGGCGCCTCGATCTTCGGCATGGGAGCCCCGCTGGAGATTTCGATCTTGCGCGGTTTCATCTCCTGGGGAACCTCGCGCTTGAGATCGATGCTCAGCAGCCCGTTCTCAAGGCTGGCGCCCTCGACTTTGACATGATCGGCCAGTTCGAACCGACGCTCGAAAGCGCGCCCGTTGATGCCGCGGTACAGATACCGGCCGTTCTCATCGCCGGATTGCGACCCGCTCACAACCAGCATGTTGGGCTGGTGGGTGACGGTCAGCTGGTCCTGCGGGAAACCGGCGACCGCCATCGTGATGCGATACTGATCATCATCAACCTTGGCGATATCGTAGGGCGGCCAGTTGTCGAACGAGGCCACACGGCTCGCACTTTCAAGCATGTCGACCATGCGGTCGAAGCCGATGCTGGACCGGTATAGAGGGGTAAAATCGAGGTTTGTCTTCATAGCCACATCCTCCTTTGAGCAACATGGACAACAGAAGGCGCCCAAGAGCCTTGCCGCCTCCTGGTGTTGCCGGCCCCATTAGGCTGCCGGCGACCATCAATTTAGAATCGCGACTTACACCTTCAAGAGCAAGAATAGGAAAATTTTCATCGGCAATCTGGGCGAACGCACCAATGCCACCCCGTCCGCCGGCGGGGTCACTCGCCGACGGGTCCATGGTGCAAGAACAACGACGTCGCCCTTAAATCCGATCGACGAATGGTACGAACGCGGCCACTGCCGCGCTGTCACTGCAGTCAGGACCGGCACGCTCATCCGATTGATCCAACTGTTGCAACGCATCCATGATCGTGTCGAAGGTGACCGGTTCACCCGCTCGCGGCAGCATGCGAAGCGCTGGCACGGATTCTACGGCGCAGGCTCCGATGCCCATGAAGAAAGAATGGCGCGCTTCTCCTGAGCGTCCAGGGCAACGTCGGCCAAAACGTCGTGGGGATGTTTGAAATGCCGCGCCGGATGCAGCAAGCGGTCCAGAAAAACGTCAGGGGCCCACGGGTTCAATCGATGCAAAATAGCTCGAAATGGGTCCTTCCATGGATGGTCCGCCGCTTCAGACAATCTCATGCGTGTTTGAGTCTGGCGGCTCTCGCCATTCCCGCCGGCGAAATTTTGGAACGTCTCAAGCAAGTTTCAATGGCTCGGCACGGGTCACATTGCCGTCGTCAACGCCTTGGAACCATTTTATCGGGCCGGTCAAACAATCGGCGAGAATCTCAATTCTGACGTCGGGCGAACTCGAAGGCCGAATCCGGCAGGAGAAACAGTCATGTCTTACCCTCTCCAGGACCTTGTGCATTGGCTTGATCACTGAGCCCTGATGCTCTCGACCGGCCGCCTTGTTCCGGCCATCGCACAGGAAATTCCGAACGACTTCAGCGCAATCGTGTGTCAGAGACTGCCAGCGGCTGTCGCGATCACGACCAGGCAGATCATCCAGGATCAAACGACGCTCAACGACTTCCCCAGGTGATGTTGATACCGAGAGTCATCGTCCGGCACCCTGGGCGGCTCGACCACGACCGAAGCGAACGAGCCGTTCGCGATCGAGGGTGGCGGAGCATAGCGAGGGCTGCGGCCTTGGAGCGGCGAGGGGACTTGCCTACATCGCACATGTCGTCGATATGAAGGTCGATGAGTTCGCCGAAGGCTTCAGGCGCGCTAACAGGGCTTCGGCGTCTCACTGCGATCGACTTGGTGTCGGTGCCCTGGCGCCGCGCAACGTCGCGTTGCAGGAAGGTCTCGCTGACGCAGCGTGTGCGGTAGGTTCTAAGGTTCTGATGTTAAACAGATGCTGAAATACCAAGAGCATAAACTGGCCGTGGCCCCGATGATGGACTGGACCGACCGGCATTGCCGGTTCTTCCACCGCCAGCTGACGCGGCGTGCGCTGCTCTACACCGAAATGGTGGTAGCGGACGCTGTCATCCATGGTGCGCGCGAGCGGCTGCTTGGTTTTGACGAGACCGAACATCCGCTGGCACTGCAACTCGGTGGCTCCGATGCGCAAAAGCTGGCCGAGGCGGCGCGCATCGGCGAGGCGTTCGGTTACGACGAAATCAATCTCAATGTCGGCTGTCCGTCCGACCGGGTCCAATCCGGCACGTTCGGCGCCTGCCTGATGAAAGTGCCTGACCTCGTCGCCGATTGTGTGGAGACGATGAAGGCGGCGGTGACAATCCCGGTGACGGTCAAATGCCGCATCGGCGTCGACGAGCAGGATCCGGAGCCCGCGCTCGACGCGCTGGCCGACGGCGTCTTCGCGGCCGGCGCCGACGCGCTGTGGGTGCATGCGCGCAAGGCCTGGCTGGAGGGTCTGAGCCCGAAGGAAAATCGCGACATCCCGCCGCTCGACTATGACAGGGTCTATCGCCTCAAGGCGGGAAAATCGAACAAATTCATCGGCATCAATGGCGGCGTTCAATCGCTCGAAGAGGCGGCTCGCCACCTCGATCATGTCGATGGCGCCATGCTTGGCCGCGCCGCCTACCACACGCCAGGCATCCTGGCCGGCGTCGACGCGGCATTCTACGGCGGCAAGGCCGGCGCCTACGATTTTGCCGCGCTGATCCACACGATGGCCGACTATGCGGCGCGGCATATCGAGCAGGGCGGGCGGCTCGGCCACGTCACTCGCCACATGGTCGGGCTGTTCCACGGCCTGCCGGGCGCGCGCCGCTTCCGGCAGATACTGTCCACCGACGCGACGAAACCCGGCGCCGGACCGGATGTGCTGAAGGCAGCGTTCGCTGCCGTCGATTTCGACCGTGTTGAAAAGGCCGCTTAAGCAGTTCAGTCGCGTAAGATCATCCGGTCGCCGCGCACGTCGAAACCCGACAGCGAACCGATGAAGTTCATGCCGAGCAGGCTCTGGCTGAGCGCGCCGGGCGCGGCGACCATCACCTGCATGTTCTTGCGCACGATGCCGCCGATCGCCAGTTCGTCGGTGCGCACCGAAGCGGCGCGTGCCATGCCATTGGCGGTCGAGACCGGGACGGTGAAGCTCAGCGCTGCCGGATTGAAGCCGGCCGCCTGCGCGTCTTCGGCGGTGAGCACTGTACTGGTCGCGCCGGTATCGACGACGGTGCGGATCGGCACGCCGTTGATCGTGATGCGGGCCTCGAAATGGCCGCTGTCGGCCTTGTCCAGGGTCACGGTGGCATGGCCGTCCTCGACGCCGAGCGCCAGCGGGCTGCCGGGAACGAGGCCCGCCGTCACCCGGCTGGCGAAATCCTGCAACTCGTAGCGGTACTGGTAGCCGGCGACGAGCGCCAGCACGATCAGGGCCCACGTGCCGAGATTGCGGGCCATGACGCCGAGCGGCCTGCCGGACCGGACAAGGCCGGCGCTGACGAGCAAGCCGATCGCCCCCAGCCAGACCAGACGGCTGAAATCGTAATTCTCGATGCCGAACGTGCTGCCGGCGTCGTTGTTGATCATCAGCAGCACCAGCCCGAGGCCGATTGCCGCCATCACGATCCAGAACAGCCGCCTCAAGAGAGGACGTCGCGCTCGCGCGCCATCCGGCTGCGGCGTGTTTCCCGGCGCGGCCGGCGCTCGACCGTTTCCAATCGGGCCGGCAACTCGGCCATGACGCTGCGGCGTACCTCCGGCGTCATGCCCATCCAGGCGCCGATTTCATCGCGCGTGCGGCCACAGCCGAAGCAGAAGCCGGTTTTCATGTCGATCGAACAGACCAGGATGCACGGGGATTCGATGGCCGTCATGACTTTCTCTTGAAGGCTCCGTCCGGAATCCTCATTTCATCTCCACATGGTGCAACGGCAAAGCCAATGCAAGCCCTTCGGAATGCGGCGCGGGCAACCGCTTTCGCGCCAATGTCGAGGGGAGTTGTGCCGGCCGGGCAAGGCGGTTATGCCGCTGATCAACCACAGGGGATGATCAGGACCGACATGACCAGCGCGCTGCCCTTCGACGATTTTCGCAATCTGCTGGCGAGCCTGCCGCCTGCCGATACAGTCGTGGAAAACAGGGTGCGCACCCTGTTTTCCAAGGCCGACAAGCCGAAAGCCTCGCTTGGCCGTATCGAGGACATCGCCGCCTGGCTTGCTGCCTGGAGCGGGCGCGCCCCGCCGGCGGTGAACCGGCCCCTGGTGGCGATCTTCGCCGGTAACCATGGCGTGGCCCGCCACGGCATCTCGCCGCGCCCTGTCGCTGCGACCGCCAACGCCGTTGAGCTGTGCGCTGCCGGCGGTGCGGCAATCAACCAGATCTGCGTCGCCAACAATCTTGGCCTCAAGGTGTTCGATCTGGCGCTGCACATTGCGACCGCCGACATCACCGAGGACGCCGCCCTCGACGAACGCGGCTGCGCCGCCACCATGGCCTTCGGGATGGAAGCCATCGCCGGTGGCGCCGATCTGATTTGCCTCGGCGATCTCGGCGTCGGCAACTCCACCGTTGCGGCGGCCTTGTGCGCTGCCCTGTTAGGTGGCAGCGGCGCCGACTGGGTCGGCCCCGCCTCCGACGCGGCCATGCAGGCGCGCAAAGCTGATGTAGTCGATGCAGCCGTCGCCTTCCATGGTGCGGCTCTGAAGGACCCGTTGGAAGCACTGCGCCGGGTCGGTGGCCGCGAGTTTGCGGCCATTGCCGGCGCCATCCTCGCCGCCCGGATGCAAAAAATCCCGGTGCTGCTCGACGGCTTCGCCGCGACCGCCGCCGCTGCCGTGCTGCATGCCGCCAACCCGGGTGCGCTCGACCATTGCCTGCTGGCCAGCCAGTCGCCCGAACCCGGCCAAAGGCTTGCCGCCGAGCGGCTCGGCCTCAGGCCGCTGTTCGATCTCGGCATCAGCCACGGCGAAGGGGTAGGGGCTGCCCTTGCCGCCGGTCTGGTCAAGGCGGCGGCGCTTACCAGTTCGGGCATGGCGGCGGCGGTCAAAGCCTAGAACAAGCTGTCAACGTCGGCGGGCCGCCGCCACGGTCTTGGTTGGCAGCGCCGGCAGTTCCTCCATCACTCGGGCGAGCGGGAAGATGGCGATTGCCTCGGTGCCTTCGCGCAATTTCGACTGAAGTTCGAATTCGCCGCCATGCATGGCGAGCAGGCCCTGCACAATCGGCAGTCCGAGCCCGGTGCCCTGTTCGGCGCTCTTGATGGCGATCGAGCCCTGGCCGAAGGCGGACAGCACGATCGGGATTTCGTCTTCCGGTATGCCCGGCCCATTGTCCTTGACCGAAATGTACTGGCCGCCGCCCGCCGTCCAGCCGACGCGCACGCGAACTTCGCCGCCGGTGGCGGTGAATTTGATGGCGTTGGACAGGAGGTTGAGCGTGATCTGCCGCACCGCGCGCTCGTCGGCGAACAGCCGCGGCAGGGCACTTTCGAAATCCTGGACGATGCGGATGTCCTTGTTGCGCGCCTTCAATTCCATCATGTGGCAGCAATCTTCGGCGATGTTGAGCAGCATCACCGGCTCTTCGTTGAGCTGATAGCGGCCGGCCTCGATGCGCGACAGATCAAGGATTTCGTTGATCAGGTCGAGCAGATGCTGGCCGGAATCGTGCACGTCGCGGGCGTAGTCGCGATAGGTGGGGTTGCTCATCGGCCCGAGCACCTCATTGGCCATCACCTCGGAAAACCCGAGAATGGCGTTGAGGGGCGTCCTCAGCTCATGGCTCATAGAAGCAAGGAAGCGCGACTTCGCCAGATTGGCGTCTTCGGCCCGCCGACGAGCTTCGTCCGACATTGATTTCGCTGTCTCCACCTCGGCGAGCAGCGCATCCTTTTCGGAGCGGAAGGACAGAAGTATCAGCGACGAGCGGTTGAGATGGCGCGCGATATAGGCAAAGAACGGCAATGCCGCGACCAGCAGGGCGACCATGATCGTCCCGACCGGCACCCAAAATTTCGTTTCAGCATAGGCATAGACCGCCACCGGAACGACGAAGGTGGCAAGCAGAGAGCCGCGCAAGGACGACGCCATGATAGCGGTCGCCGCCATGGCCAGCAGCAGCACCACCGCCTTGGCGGCCTGGAACTGGTCGATCTGGCAGGTGGCGCAGCCGAGCCATGCGAACCACGCCCAGCCGAGGCCGCACAGCGAATGTCCGATCAGGAATTCCCTGCGGGTGCGAACAGGATTGAGCTCGGCGGCTTCGGTGCGCTCGACGCGGCGCGCCATGAAGGCGACGATCGAATAGCAGATCAGGGTGAACAGCGCCCAGACGCTGATCTGTTTGTCCACACCGGCCAGCAGCCCGGCCGCCGCGACCGCCAACACCAGCAGTGGGATGACGGCTGCGCCGCCCACCATGGTCCCGGCGTGCAGCTTCAGCAGCTCGCGGTCGAAGTCGAGATTGCCGACCTGCTGCGAAAGACGGTCGCGCGTCTTGCGCACCGCGCGCGCCACATCGCTGTTGCGGTGCGGTTTCCGGCGGTCCACAATGAATTTATCCGCTGTGTTCGAGCGTAGCAGAGGCATGGAAACTTCGATTTATGCGCGCAGCGATTTCATTCGTTAAGCTACGTTCGAATGATTAAGAGACTGTTTGCCATATGAGCCGTTCGTGGTCGCCAAGGCCGCGCCGGCGATACTATCCGCCGCCGCCGCGAAGCCTGTGGCGCAAGCTGCTGGATTACGCGCTGACGGTCATTCTGCTCGGCCTGCTGATCCTGCTCGCCGCACGCCTCGACCGTTTCGAGACGCGCAAGGCGCAAGGGGCGGCGATCGTGAACGATGGCGATTCACTCACTCTTGGCACCGAACGTATCCGCATGCGCGGCATCGACGCTCCGGAATACCAGCAGATCTGCCGTAGGGATGGCGCAGACTACGCCTGCGGCAGGCTGGCGCGCCAGGCGCTGGTGCGGCTGATATCAGGAAATCCCGGTGACCTGCAGCGGCTGGCAGCGCGACCGCTACGGCCGCCTGCTCGGCGATTGCAAGGCCGGTGGAAAGGATCTCAACCGGGCCCAGGTTGAGGCCGGCTGGGCAATTGCCTATGGCGATTTCGACACCGAGCAGGCCATTGCCCGCGCCGGCAAGGTTGGCATCTGGGCCGGCACGTTCGATCGGCCGCAAGACTGGCGCGAAAGCCACCACGGCGGCCCGCTCGAAAGAAAGCACGGCACCCTGGCTTCGGTCGGTGACGCCTTGCGAGAGATGTTTCGCTTCTGGTGACGAGCACTATAGTTGAAGGACCAGATCGGGAGGATAAGCATGAAACTGTTCGACGGCGGCCGCGCCCCCAATCCGCGGCGCGTGCGGGTTTTCCTCGCCGAAAAGGGCATCGCAGTGCCGCTGGTGCCGGTCGACATGGGCGCGATGGGGCACAAGCAGGAGCCGGTCAGGTCGCGCAACCCGCTGCAGCGGCTGCCGGTGCTCGAGCTCGACGGCGGTACCATCCTCACCGAATCCGTCGCCATCTGCCGCTATTTCGAGGAACTGCATCCCGAACCGGCGCTGTTCGGGCAAGGCGCGCTCGGCAAGGCCAAGGTCGAGATGTGGCAAAGGCGCATGGAGTTCAATCTGCTCAGCTGCGTCGCCCAGGCTTTTCGCCACATCCATCCGGCGATGAAGGAATGGGAAATTCCGCAGATCCCCCAATGGGGCGAGGCCAACAAGGCGAAAGCGGTCGAATTCCTGAAACTGCTCGACCCCGAACTGGCAAACCGCGAATTCGCCGCCGGCGACGCCTATTCGATCGCCGATATCACCGGCATGATCGCCATGGATTTCATGAAACCGGCGCGCATCAAAGTGCCGGACGAGTGCACCAACGTGCTGCGCTGGTACAGCGCCGTCTCGAGCCGTCCGAGCGCTTCCGCCTGATGGAGGCGGAACTCGAACGCTTGACGGCAAAGGTCCGCGCCTGCCGCATCTGCGTCGACACTCCGGTCGGCAGGCCACTGCCGCACGAGCCGCGCCCGGTGCTGCTGCCATCATCCAGTGCCCGCATCCTGCTCGCCGGCCAGGCGCCAGGCACAAAGGTGCATTTGTCGGGCATGCCGTTCACCGACGCCTCCGGCGACCGCTTGCGAAGCTGGCTGGGCGTGACAAGCGAGGAATTCTACGACACGGATAAATTCGCCATCGTGCCAATGGGGTTCTGCTTCCCCGGCCAGGACGCTAAGGGCGGCGACCTGCCGCCGCGCCGAGAATGCGCGCTGGCCTGGCGCGCGCCGCTGATGGCGCTGATGCCGCAGATCGACCTCGTTTTGACAATCGGCTCCTACGCGCAATCCTGGCATATGGGCGCCACGCGCCGGCCGTCGCTGACCGAAACCGTGAAGGACTGGCGCACCATCTGGGATGCGCCGGCCAGCCTGAAAGTGCTGCCGCTGCCACACCCGTCATGGCGCAACTCAGGATGGCTGAAGCAGAATCCATGGTTTGAAATGGATTTGCTGCCGTTTCTGAGATCGGAAATCCGCTATCGCATAGATTAGACTTTAAGCAAGATATCACTCGCTTTTGTGCCATCCGGCAGAATTTCTTTCTTGTGAAAGGTCGAAATAAGAGGGAGTATAGCCAATCTATTCCCAAAGCGCGTCGCGCCCGAGGGAACGCGGCCTGCACCAGGAGCACCTCAATGGATCGCCTCGACAGAAAAATTCTCCGCCTCCTGCAGGAGGACGCGACGCTCGCGGTTGCCGATGTCGCCAAGAAAGTCGGCCTGTCGACGACGCCGTGCTGGCGCCGCATCCAGAAGCTGGAGGAAGAGGGAGTCATCAAGCGGCGCGTCGCCATTCTCGACCACGAAAAGGTCAATGTGCGCGTCACCGTCTTCGTGTCGATCCGCACCAATTCGCACAGCCATGAATGGCTGCGGCGTTTCTCGGAAGTCATCCAGGAATTTCCCGAGGTGGTCGAATTCTACCGCATGAGCGGCGACGTCGATTATCTCTTGCGCGTCGTGGTGCCCGATATCGCCGCCTATGACGCCTTCTACAAGCGGCTGATCGCCAAGATTGAGATCCGCGACGTATCGTCGTCCTTCGCCATGGAGCAGATCAAGTACACGACCGAAATGCCGCTCGACTACATGCTGCTGGACAAGGAATCCGGCGCCAACGCGGCCTGAGCGCGGTTGTCTGTGACCGGGCGGTGACGCTGCACAAGCAGGCGCCGTTTAGTTCTTCTTTTTGTTGAGGAAACTCCAGGGCGAGTTGACCGGCAGCGTGATCGTGTCCGGCACCGTGTCGACTGCCACCACATCGGCTTTGCGTACGGTGTAGCCGGACTGGATGATGCTGACGCCGTCGAGAATGAACAACTGGCTCTTCTCCAAGCCGGGCCGCAAAGCGCCGGTCACGGCAACCGACTCATAGGACTGCGACATCTTGTAGGGACGGGCCGGCGTCACCAGCACGATCTGGTTGGGCGGCGGCGTCGGCATGTGGCTGCAAGCGCCTGTCCACGGCACCAGCAGGAATTGGTAGACGAGATCGCCATCACGGTCGACCGGCAATGCGTAGCCGGCTAATTGTACTATCTTGTCTTGCAGGTTGAGCGACAATGTCTCGCCACGATCGGGCAGTTTTGCCGCAATCATCGGCAGGCCGGCATCTTCGGCCACCGCCTGCGTCGCAGGACGCAGATCTTTCCAGAAGATGTGCGCGGTTTGGCCTGAGGCGTTGGTAGCGGTGAACACCAACAACGCGGCTGCAAGCGCCAAGGTCGATTTGAGAGGACTGCTCATCGGCCGCTTCCTTTGTGCAGGAGTAAAGACGCCGCGGCCGATCGCGTCAACGCTCGAGCCGCATCACATGTCTGCGAGAGCCGGCCATGCCGACCTCATGGAACCCGCGAGCGATGAACATGTCGCGAAACCCCATGAAACGGTAGCTCGGCGATGCCTCGCCGACCGGGTAGGCCTCGATCACGCCGGCGCCCTTGGCAAAGGCGTGATCTATGGCAGCGTCAAGCAGCGCGGCCGCCAGCCCGCCGCCGCGCAGCGCCCTTGGCACGTAAAAGCAGACGATCGACCAGATGCCGGTCTCGTCATCGTCCTATTGCGACGTCAGCTTCCGATATGTCTGGCGCGGCGCGACCGAGCACCAGCCGACGGTCTTGCCGTCAATCTGGGCCAAGATTCCGACCGGCGTGCCGGCCTCGACAAGCGCCATCATGGCCCGTTTCAACTCGGCGTGCTGAACATGCTCGCGGCGGCCGGGCAGGGGCCGCCAGGCCATGCACCAGCAATACTTCGGACGCCCTTGCGCTTCGAAGAGGCCTTCGAAATCGGCGCGCGTCTGCCGCGTCACCTCGGTGAACCGGACGTTGGCCAGGTCAGCCTTTTCTGGGGGCGATCCGCTCGATGATCTTGGCATTGGTGAGTTCCCGTACGGCGTCCTTGCCAATCCAGCGAGCCGTCTTGTCGGTCGACTGGGCCAGCCGTTCGGCCACGGCAAGGGCAGCACCGTGCATCTCCAACGATCGCTTGCCGATCGAACGAAGCGCCCAGTTTGCCGCCTTCTTCACGAAATTGCGGCTGTCGGCGGCATGCGCTTCGATGATCGGCAGGAAGCCGAGGAAAGTCGCCACCGGCTCCTGCTTCCGGTGCACGACGGACCACGCCATCATCGCAAAGGCCGTGCGTCGAACGAACTCGCGCTCGTCCGCCGCGAACTCTTCAATCAGCTCCTTCCAGGCGTCCGTGTCGACGAAGAGATCGGAGACGCCGTCGACGATATCCCAGGAATCGAAGGACGCGGCCCATTGTCGTGCATCCGCGGCTGAGAAGCGCTTCGGGTCGGCCGTGACGGAAGCGATGAACTGCGCCTCCATGATGCCGGTCTGCCAAAGCTCGAAAGCACGCTCGTGGTTGCGTCTGATCTTTTTGGCGATCTGCCGCTGCATGCCATGCGAGATGCCGAGCGCGCGCTCGATCTTGATGCCGTAGCGCAGCATACCGCGGCGATTGTCCTCCGAGCCGATCGAGCGCAAATGGGCGACGATCTCATCGGCGCTCGATTGGGGCGAAAGCTCGGCCATTGCGAACGCCTATTTTTCCAGGCGCGCCAGCAGGGACGAGGTGTCCCAGCGCTTGCCGCCCATCGCCTGCACATCCTTGTAGAACTGGTCGACAAGGGCGGTCACCGGCAGTCTCGCGCCATTGCGGTCGGCTTCATCGAGGCAGATGCCGAGATCCTTGCGCATCCAGTCGACGGCGAAGCCGAAATCATATTTACCGGCATTCATCGTCTTGTGGCGGTTCTCCATCTGCCAGGACCCGGCAGCGCCCTTGGAAATCACCTCGATGACCTTCTCGATGTCGAGCCCGGCCTTCTTGCCGAAATGGATGCCTTCGGCCAGTCCCTGAACCAGCCCGGCAATGGTGATCTGATTGATCATTTTCGTGAGCTGGCCGGCGCCCGACGGACCCATCAGCCCGACCATCCGGGCAAAGGCGTCGATGACCGGCCTGGCCTTGTCGAAGGCAGCCTGCTCGCCGCCGACCATCACCGTCAGCACGCCGTTCTCGGCGCCCGCCTGCCCGCCGGAAACCGGCGCGTCGAGGAAGGAAAAGCCGGCCTTTTCAGCGGCGTCGGCCAGTTCGCGCGCGACTTCGGCCGAGGCGGTGGTGTTGTCGATGAAAACGGAGCCTTTTTTTATCGCGGCGAAGGCGCCATCGGCCCCGGTCGTCACCGAGCGCAGATCGTCGTCATTGCCGACGCAGGAGAAGACGAAATCCTGGCCCTCTGCGGCCTCTGCCGGCGTCAAAGCAAGCTTGCCGCCATGCTGGGCAACCCATTGCTCGGCTTTCGCTGCGGTGCGGTTGTAGACGGTGACCTCATGGCCACCTTTGTTCCTGAGGTGCCCGGCCATGGGATAGCCCATCACGCCAAGACCGAGAAATGCCACAGATGCCATGGGTTTGCCCTTCAGATGAAAGCGAAATTGTCAGCGCAAGCTCTAGGCACTGCACACAATTCGTCAAGACGCGCATGAGCCGATCGACTGGTACAGCCGACCGCTCAGCGGATCAGATGAATGGTGATCCGTCGCTCGATCCATTCGACGCCGTGGCGCAGGATCTCGACCATCACCAGATAGACGATGGCGACCCAGACATAGGCCTGGAAGTCGAAGGACTTGGCGTAGGCGAGCTTCGCGTTGCCCATCAAATCATAGACGGTGATGATGGCAACGATGGCAGAGGCCTTGATCATCAAGACGAGCTCGTTGCCGTAGGGTCGGAGCGCCACGATAAACGCTTGCGGCAGGATGACCTTGCGCAGCGTCTGCAGCTTGTGCAGGCCGAGCGAAGCAGCGCCCTCCCATTGGCCCCTCGGAACACTCTCGATGGCACCGCGCAGGATTTCGGCCTGGTAGGCGGCGGTGTTGAGCGCGAAGGCGAACACACCGCAATTGAAGGCGTCGCGGAAGAACCACCACAGCCCGACGGATTCGAGTTGCACCCGGAATGAGCCCAGGCCGTAATAGACGAGATAGACCTGGACCAGCAGCGGCGTGCCGCGGAAGAAGTAGACGTAGCAATAGGCCAGGACGGACAGATAGCGGTTCTTCGACATGCGGGCATAGGTGACGGGCAGCGAAAAAAGCGCGCCGAGCACCATCGAGATGGCCACCAGCGCAAGCGTGGTTCCCAAGCCCTGCAGATAGGCCGGCGCGTATCTGGCGAAGAATTCGCCATTCCAAGCGTAAACCAGATAGACGGCGATGCCGATGCCGAACAGGATCCAGAAGCCGACCAGCGCGTAGCCGACGATACGGGCCCGCGGCCAGCCTCGCGCCCGTGGTGGTGGCTTCTCGATGTCGACGGCGGCGCGCGTCA
Organism: Mesorhizobium sp. M0514; assembly: GCF_040321145.1. Classification (NCBI taxonomy): domain Bacteria; kingdom Pseudomonadati; phylum Pseudomonadota; class Alphaproteobacteria; order Hyphomicrobiales; family Phyllobacteriaceae; genus Mesorhizobium; species Mesorhizobium sp. M0514. The sequence continues at coordinate 48,466 of NZ_JAMYQZ010000033.1, read as the reverse complement.
CGACGCTCATCGTGCCTCCCTCCTCCCGAGCGAACGCAGGATGAAGCCGGTGGCGATCGACGACAGGATGGCAAGGATAAGGAACACCATCGCCGCGACGCTGTAGAACAGGAAGGAATGTTTGGTGACACGGGCCGCCACGCCGGCGTTGCGCAAGGTTTCAGCCAGATTGACGACCGACACCAGGGCCGTGTCCTTGAGCAGGCTCAGCCAGCAATTCTCAAGGCCGGGGAAGGCGATGCGCAGCAGCTGCGGCAGGATCACCTTGCGCATCGTCTGCCATTTCGACAGCCCGATCGCATAGCCGCCCTCATACTGGCCCTTCGGAATGGCGCGAAAGGCCGACAGGAAGACTTCGCTGGAATACGACGAAAAGATCAGCGACAGCACGATCATGCCGGCGAGGAAGCTGTCGACATCGACCGTCGCTTCCGGCCTGAACAGACGGATGACATACTGCAAGAGGATCGGCATGCCGAAGAAGAACAGGAAAAGCGTCACCAGTTCCGGCAGTCCGCGAAACACCGTGGTGTAGATGTTGGCAGCCACGCGAAGCGACGGCTCTTCGGATTGTTTTGCCCAGGCGACGAAAAAGCCGATCGTCAGGCCGATCGGCAGTGTCGCCAGCGCGAGCGCAATGGTGACCAGTGCGCCATAGGCAATATCGTCAATCCAGCCATCGGGTCCCCAAGTGAGAAGTATCCATATGTTCTGGCTTGGCATTGACGGGTCTTGTCTCCACTTCTGTCAGGCCAAGGCGGCAGCAGGAAATTTCCCCTGCCGCCTTGTTTCAGACGATCAGGACTCGGCGCCGAAGACGTCGAACTTGAAGTATTTGTCGTTGATTTCCTTGTACTTTCCGTTGGCGCGGATTGCGTCGATGGCGCTGTTCAACTTGTTGACCAGATCCGTCTCGCCCTTGCGCACGGCGATGCCGGCGCCCGGTCCAAAGATATCGACCGGCTGCGGCGAAGGCTGGCCGAGAATCTTGCAGCAGGCGCCATCAGGCGAATCCAGGAACTGTTGCAACACGACGATATCGTCCTCGATCGCGTCGAGACGGCCATTGGCGAGATCAGCCTGCTCTTCGGGGCTGCTCGGATAGCCCTTGACCGTGCTGTCCGTATAGGTTTTCGAGGCATAATTGAAATGCGTCGTGGTGGTTGCGACGCCGATGGTCTTGCCGGCCAGGTCTTCCTTGGTCACGCCCTTGAGGGTCGAATCCTTGGGTACCGCGATCGCCGACGGCGTGTTGTAGTATTTGTGGGTGAAGTCAACCTTCTCGGCGCGCTCCGGCGTGATCGACATCGAGGCGACGATGGCGTCGAACTTGCCGGCCTGCAGGGCCGGAATGATGCCGTCCCAATCCTGGGCGACGAAGGTGCACTTGACCTTCATCTCGTCGCAGAGCGCCTTGGCGATGTCGATGTCGAAGCCCACGAGCTGGCCGTCGGAGGTCAGGTTGTTGAATGGGGGGTAGGCGCCTTCGGTGCCGATTCTCAGGGTCGTTTCCTGAGCCTGGGCGACGCCGAGCGTCAGCAGCGCAGCCGATGCGGCGAGCGCGATACGCAGTGCAATACGCATGATAGTCCTCTCTTTATGGCTCCCGGCCGTCGTTCCGGAACGGCTCTGTGGGGCGGTGCTTTTGACCGCCCGCTGGCGCGATACTCCCACTGTTTTCGGGAGAAAAGCAACTGTAAAACCGTTGCTTGCGGGATTTGCGGGTCCAGCCAATGCCGACGCCGGGTTAATGCATGTCGCCCAAAAGTGCGCAGCGGTTTTGGGACGACGACATGCATAAATAAAACAACCTGAAGCGCGTCGCATGAGGCCGTTCAGGCGAGACGCGCTTAGACAATGCAACGGCTGAAGAGGGCGGCTGACCCGGGCGAGGGCAGGCGCCTCAAGGTTTGAGGCCGGCCATGCGCTCGATGAAGTCGGCTATCCCTCCCGTGTCGTCGAGATCGAACACAGGCAGGCTTTCGCCGGTAACCGCGAAGTCGGCGGCAATCGCCACGATATGTCCGTCGTTCGCCGACAGCGGCGAGCGGTCCTTGGCCTCCTGCCGCCGGGTCTCGATCTTTTTGTGCACCTCGCGTTTGTAGCCTTCGACCAGCACGATGTCGCACGGGGCCAACCGCGACAGGACCGTCTCCAGCGTCGGCTCGTCCTCACCGCGCAATTCATGCATCAGCGCCCAGCGTTTGCCCGACACCACCGCGACTTCGGTGGCGCCCGCCTGGCGGTGACGAAAGCTGTCGGCGCCAGGCTTGTCGATGTCGAACTCATGATGGGCGTGTTTGACCGTCGACACTGTCCAGCCGCGCCGGACGAGCTCTGTGACCAGCTTCTCGGTCAGTGTGGTCTTGCCGGAATTCTTCCAGCCGGTGATGCCGAAGATGTTCATGGGCCGATGCTCTGCAACAGACGCTCGGCCACCGCAAGGTCGTGCGGTGTGTTGATGTTGAAGAACGGGTCGATCTCGTCACTGCCGTGGGTCAGCAACGGAAATTCCACTTCGACACAGTCGTGCCGCTCGATGAAGGCGGAGACGCGCCTGTTGTCCTCGTCGATCAGGAAATGGCGCAAGGCCTCACGCAGCCCGAGCGGCCACAGCGCAAAGGTCGGATGCCGCCTGCCGCCGGAACTGGCAACAGCGATGGAGCCTGGTCGCTCGTCAACAGCCGCAGCCAGCCTCTCGACCAGGTCCACCGGCAGGAACGGCGTGTCGCCGGCGGCCGTCGCCAATGCCTTGAAAGCGGTATTCGCTGCCGCCCATTGGAGGCCGGTGAGAATTCCGGCCAGCGGTCCGGCATAGCCTTCCACCGCATCGGCGAGAACCGGAAGACCGGCCGCGGCGAAGCGCGCCGGGTCACTATTGGCGCTGAGCGCCAGCGATCCGACCTGCGGCGCCAGGCGGGCAACGACATGGTCGAGAAGCGGACGCTCGCCAAGCGCTAGCAAAGTCTTGTCGCCGCCGCCCATGCGCCGTGACAGGCCTCCGGCCAGGATAATTCCTGCAATGTCTTGGCTCATGGCCAACCTATATGCCGTCCGGCGCCATGTCGGGTCCAGCGCTTTCGGCCGCCGGCTTCTGCCGGCCGACGACCCGTTCGCGATAGAGCGCGTAGAGGCCGGAGCCGATGATGATGGCGGAGCCAACGATCATCGGCAGGTCGGGAACATCGCCGAAGATGATGAGGCCAAGCAGCATCGACCAAAAGAGGGCGGTGTAGCGGAATGGCGCAATGAAGGAGATGTCGCCGGCCCGCATTGCCATGATGATGAACTGGTAGCCGATCAGCACCAGCACCGCCGCCAATGCCAAAAGTGCCGAGCCTTTGCCGGACATCGGCGTCCAGCCGCCCATCGGCGACAGCAGCACGGCGCCAACGATGGTCATGGCGATTGCCGTTGCCGTCGACACCAGCAAGGTCGGGATAGCCCTCGGGATGCGCTTGGTGGCGAGGTCACGTACTGCGCAACAGGCGACGCTGACGAGTGCGTACAGCGAATAGATGCTGAAGCCTTCGAAGCCTGGCCGCACGATGATCAGCACGCCGCCAAAGCCGACCGCGATCGCCAGCCAGCGCCGCCAGCCGACCGCTTCGCTGAATACGAGTGCCGCCCCCATCGTCACCGCCAGCGGCAGCGCCTGCAGCACCGCCGAGACATTGGCGATCGGCAGATGCGCTAATGCCACAAGGAAGGCGACGGTGGCGCCGGCCTCGGCGACCACGCGAAGCGTCACCAGCGGCTGCAGCATCGACCTCGGTCGCGCGAGCGCGCCTTGCTGCCAGGCGAGCAGGCCGACGAGCAGCGACGCAAAGGCGCCGCGCACCAGCATCACCTGCGCCATGTTCATCGATTCCGACGAGAACTTGGTGATGGCGTCGTTGAGGGTGAAGCCGATCATGGCCACCATCATGCACAGCGCGCCGCGAATGTTTGGGGAAAGAGGCAAGGGCGTTACCGGTTTTGCAAGAGCAATTCCAGAAAAGTGTGAAACGGTTTTCCGTCCGGAATTGCGTGAAAACAAAGAATAAAGCGGTTCGACGTTTCGGCGAAACGGTGAACCGCCCAAGCCTGTAGCAGCCGGCGGCAAGACAGCAACGTCAAAGAAATAGGCCACGGATTTTCACCCGTGGCCCACAAAATCGCTAAGAGGGCTGGCCGGATGACCAGCAGGCTCATTTCGGGGTCAGCACCTCGGTGCCGCTGCCGTTCTTGCCGGCGATGGTCCACAGGCCGTGCAGCGAGCCGTCATCCTCTACCTTGTAGACGACGAGACCGATTTCCTTGCCCATGACATAGCCGGCGGAGAAGGCATCGTCGTTGCGCATGCAGATGCCGTCCGACGATGATCCGCCCGTCTCCCAATGGATGGTGCAGGTGGTCTCGCTGGTCAGCGTGATGGTGGCTTCGCCGCCATATTTCGAGCCGTCGAAATTGGTGCCCGCAACGGTGTAGCTGCCACCGATGGACTGTGCTGCTGCCGGCGCGGCGGCAAACCCAAGCATTGCAAGAGAAAGTAAGAATGTGCGCATGTCGTATTCCCCCAAACCGAGCGACGAGCCGCTATAGGCCGAAATTTAGGGCGGAACGCGATGGCGGTAAATCGGGTTTGCAGCGTCGAGAGCGATTTATTCCCAGTGTTGCTCAGCCCCATGCAGGCTGTCGCCGATAGCGCCGACCAGTGGGTCGTACTTGGCCTTGAGCGAGGCCGGATATTCGATCCAGACTGTATGGATTGCATCCTCTTTTTCGAAGACGATTCGGGTATAGAAGATCTTGTCGCCTTTGGTGCTTGAGACCACTGCCCAGTTCTTACCGGTTTTGCTGTAAGTGACCTTTTCCCCAGAGTCAGGGTCGGCTTTTTCCTTTTCAACCAGACTGTCGGGCGTATCTTCCGTCAGCTTGTATCCGCCGTAACAGGACAAGCTCGCACCATCGGGGCTAAGCCATTTTCGACCGTCGCCATTGAGGGACTCAGGCATCGGTTTGCTGAAAATCTGGCTCGGGAACGTGCACACCGTGCCATAGCGCGCATTGATGTAGGTGAACGGCTTTGCGAGCGCCACTGTGGTCGCCAATGATAGGGCCACGACCAGCGCTGACAGCCCGGTTTGGCAAACACGCTGCATGGAAATCCCCCTCGCTTCCAACGGAAGCATTCTGCACCAATCGCGGAGAAAATCAGCCGCCGGTGACGCTCATATGTCTCGACACCGACGGGCGGCTGGTGCGGCGGTCGATGATGAAATCATGGCCTTTCGGCTTGCGGCCGATCGCTTCGTCGATGGCAGCAGCGACCAGCTCGTTGCCTTCCGAGGCACGCAACGGCGCGCGCAGGTCGGCGGCATCCTCCTGACCCAGGCACATATAGAGCGTGCCGGTGCAGGTCAGCCGCACGCGGTTGCAGCTTTCGCAGAAATTATGCGTCATCGGCGTGATGAAGCCCAGCCTGCCGCCGGTCTCTGCGACATGGACGTAGCGGGCCGGACCGCCGGTCTTGTAGGGGATGTCGCTCAGCGTGAACTGGCGCTCGAGCGAAGCGCGCAGCAGCGACAGCGGCAGATACTGGTCGGTCCGGTCGGCGTCGATCTCGCCCATCGGCATGGTTTCGATGACGGTCAAGTCCATGCCGCGGCCATGCGCCCAGCGCATCATCTCCGGCAGCTCGACGTCGTTGAAGTCCTTCAGCGCAACGGCGTTGAGCTTCACCTTCAGCCCCGCCGCCTGCGCGGCATCGATGCCTTGCATGACCTTGCCGAGATGGCCCCAGCGGGTGATGGCGTGGAACTTGTCGGCATCGAGCGTGTCGAGCGAGACATTGATGCGCTCGACACCGCAATCGGCAAGCTCGGCGGCAAAGCGCGACAGCTGCGAGCCATTGGTGGTCAGCGTCAACTCTTCCAGCGCGCCACTCTTCAAGTGCCGCGACAGCTGGCGCACCAGATGCATGATGTTCTTGCGCACCAGCGGCTCGCCGCCGGTGAGGCGCAGTTTGCGCACGCCCTTTTCGATGAAGACGGTGCAGAGCCGGTCGAGTTCCTCGAGCGACAGCAGGTCCTTCTTGGGCAGGAACGCCATGTCCTCGGCCATGCAATAGGTGCAGCGGAAATCGCAGCGGTCGGTGACCGACACGCGCAAGTAGCTGATCGTGCGACCGAAGGGATCGATCATGTCCATGCGTTCAAGCATTCCCGTGGCTGCGAGTGGCGCCGTTATATACGGCTATGTGATACGATCCAACCCGCCATTCAAGATAGCCGCTCTCGATCTTTGGTGACATTCCCTGGCCGACATCCGGTGTCGGCCGGGTCCAAATGGCCTTTTCCGCTCGCGCGAAGCAGCGTAGGGAAGGGCGGATTGACGGGATGCAGAACAATGACGGCGCCGAAGGAACTCAGGGTCTCGAAGGACAGAAAACTGCTGTCCGTCACCTTTCCCGATCATCGGCCGTTCGAACTGCCGGCCGAACTGCTGCGCGTCGCTTCACCCTCCGCCGAGGTGCAGGGCCATTCGCCGGACCAGCGGGTGACGGTTCCCGGCAAGCGCAACGTGGCCATCCTCAAGATCGAGCCGGTCGGCAACTACGCCGTGCGCATCACTTTCGACGATTTTCACGACACCGGCATCTTCACCTGGAATTACCTGCACACGCTTGGCCACGAAAAGGACGCGCGCTGGAATGCCTATCTCGCCGAGCTCCAGGAGAAGGGACTGAGCCGCGACCGCTAGTTCGGCACTGTCGGCAAAACGTCATTGACTGGGGGTAACGCTGGCAACGGTTCGGAGACGGGAAATGTCTGAGATCACATCGGTTAAACAACTTGAAGCGCTCTACGGCCTGCCCGGCGAAGCGTCGACGGTCAAGGAACTCGACCACGTCATTCCCGAATATGCCGCCTTCATCGAAGCCTCGCCTTTTGTCGCCCTGGCGACGAGCGGGCCGGAAGGGCTGGACTGTTCGCCGCGCGGCGATCTCGCCGGCTTTGTGCGCATGCATGACCCGAAAACGCTGATGATGCCGGACAGGCGCGGCAACAACCGCGCCGATTCGCTTAAGAACATCATCCGCGATCCTCGCGTCGGGCTGCTGTTTCTTGTGCCGGGTTCGGGCACGACGCTGCGCGTCAACGGCCGCGCCCGCATCACCACCGACGCCGCGCTTTGCGCCTCCTTCGCCGTCGAAGGCAAGCCGGCGCGCTCGGTCACCGTGGTCGATGTCGATTCGGTCTATTTCCAGTGCGCCCGCGCCATCGTTCGCTCGGAGCTGTGGAACCCGGCAAAGCACGTCGACCCGAAATCGCTGCCGACACCCGGAACAATCCTGGAAGTCACCAGCCGCAATTACATCGATGCCGGTACTTACGACAAGGAATGGCCGGAGCGGGCGAAGAAGACGATGTGGTGAGGTGGGAGGCGCGTGGATCGAACGGCTCAGGTATCCTTCAGCACGTCATAGATCTTGCGCATCTGTTCGCCGATCATATCGCACTGTTCCGCTGTCGACTGGCTCATCGCCTTTTCGATCAGCGCCATATGCACCTTCAGCGCCTTCATCAAAAGCTCCGTGCCGGCCTCGGTAAGCGTCAGCCGCAGCACGCGCTTGTCCTTCTCGTCGCCCTCGCGGCGCAGCAGGCCGCGCGCCTCGAGCTGCGGCAACAGCATGGTGATGTTGGAGCGGCCGACCAGCAGTTTGCGGGCGAGATCGTGCTGCGACATGCCGGGATGGCGATAGAGGTTCATCAGCACGTCGAGCTGCGCCGGCTTGAGATCCAGCGGCGCCAGCTTTACCGCCAGCGCACGCTCCAGCACATGGCAGGCGCGCGCCACCGCGACCCAGTTGCGAAAGCGCGGGTTGTCCCAGGGCAGCTCTTGTTTAATGTTCATGTTTGAACTATTATGTTCATGCTTGAACGGAATGGATGGATCGCCACTATGGCATCATTTGGACTGAAGGTCATCCGGGGCGTGTTCCGCGCCGCCGAGCATGTGGCGCCCCGCCTGAGCGGGCGCGCCGCCTTCGAACTGTTCTGCCGCACCCCCAGCGTCAAGGCGCTCAGCGACGGTGAACGGCGTGCGGTCGACCGCGCCGCCGGCTTCATGGCCGAGGCGCGCCATCATCGGCTGCCGACCAAGGCCGGCTGCGTCATGGTGCACGAATTCCGGCCCAAGCCGGGCAGGGCGTCCGCCGGCACGGTGCTGGTGGTCCATGGCTGGCGTTCGCGCACGGAATATATGCGGGCGCTGATCGAAGGCTTTCGCGATGCGGGCTACCGGGTCGCCTCGCTCGACCTGCCGGGCCATGGCCAGTCGCTGGGCCGTCATCTCAATATGGTCAATGCGGTCGAGGCGGTCAGGGTCGCCGGCGAATGGTTCGGTCCGTTCAAGGCGATCGTCGGCCATTCCTTCGGTGGCGCCGTCGCCGCCAATGCCATTGCCGGTTCGATCAAGGGTATCCAGCCCGTCGCGGCCGAGCGGCTGGTGCTGGTCGCCGCGCCAAGTTCCCTGCCGGCGATCTTCGCCGACTTCAGCCGCATGCTCAATGTCGGTCCGCGTTCGCAGGTTTCCATGGCCGATCAGGTGAAAAGGCTGTCGGGCCGGCCGCTGCATGAATTCACCGGCGACCGCCAGTTGGCTGAGGCGCCGGTGCCGACGCTGGTCATCCACGCGCCGGACGACCGCGAAGTCCCCGCCGATCATGCCACACGTTATGCCGGCGCCGGCAGCCATGTGCGGCTGCACTGGGCCGATGGGCTCGGCCACCGTCGCATTCTCGCCGACAAAGGTGTTGTCGAACGCGCTGTGACTTTTCTCAAAAACGAGCGCGAGCCGATACTGCATTGATTCCAATGGGTGTATTGTCGACTCCGACAACGCCGGAGCGGTGAGCTAACCGTTCTTCTTGCCGCCCGGCTCGACGGGCAATCCGGCCGCCTTCCAGGCGGTATAGCCGCCAAGGATGTGCTTGACCGGCGACAGCCCCATATCCTGCGCCGTCTTGGTGGCCAGCGCCGAGCGCCAGCCGCCGGCGCAAAAGAAGACGAAGCTTTTGCCCGAGGCAAAGAACGGCTTGTGGTAAGGGCTTTCGGGATCGATCCAGAATTCCAGCATGCCGCGAGTGACATGTTTGGCGCCGGGGATCTGGCCGTCCCGCTCGATCTCGCGTGGATCGCGCAGGTCGACGAAGATGGTGTCCTCGTCGTCGAGCAGCCCGGCCGCTTCCTCGGGCGAGACCACCTCGATCTCGGCATTGGCCTCGTCGAGCAACTCGCGATACCCTTTTTTCACGGATGATCCCTCCCGGCGCATTTCGCCGCCGACTGGATTTCCAGCACAAGCTCCGCGCTTTGTCACGCTGTTCCGACCAGCCCCTGCCACGCCGCCATCGCTCCGGCCACTGTGGCCATCAGCGCTTCGCACGAGGCGCCGTCGCGGGCCTGGATCGACATGCCGTGCTGGACCGTCGCATAGAAGGTCGCCGCCGCGTTGCTGTCGAAGCCCGCCGGCAATTCGCCTTCCGCCACACCGCGTTCCAGCCGTCTCAGCAAGAGGGTGTGGTTTTCGGCGCGGCGGCGGCGCAAATCATCGCAGATCGCGCCGCTGCTTGAATCCTGGTGCAGTGCGCCCAGCGCGATGAGACAGCCCTGCGGGCGGTCGTCCTGAGAGTACGCTTTTGCCGTCTGGCGCAGGAAATTCTCGATCGCCTGGCATGCCGTCGGCGCTTCGTCCAGCGCGCTCCAGATCTCGGTGCCTTCGTTGCGGGTGTAATACTCGGTCGCTTCCAGAAACAGCCCCTCCTTGCTGCCGAAGGCGGCATAGAGGCTGGGCGAGCTGATGCCCATCGCCGCGGTCAGGTCGGCGATCGAGGTGCCCTCATAGCCTTTGGCCCAGAACAGCTCCATCGCCTGCCGCAAGGCGGCGGTTCGATCGAAGGTGCGGGGACGGCCTCTTTCCGGCATGACGATCTTTTCTGTGTTGATCGATACATAATTCACTTGACGTCGCCAGGCAAGGTTGCCAGAGATTTATGTATCGATCGTTACATAACGGAGAAATGACATGTCAGCGAACGGATTGAACGGCAAGGCAGCACTGGTCACCGGCGGCAGCCGCGGCATAGGTGCTGCGATAGCAAACGGCTTGCGGCCGATGGCGCCGACGTCGCCATCACCTACGTCAACAGCTCGGCGCCGGCCCAAGCTGTCGTCGCCGAGATTATAGCGGCAGGTGGTCGCGCGATCGCCATCCAAGCCGACAATCGCGACGCCGCCGCCATCGAAGGCTCGGTCACCGAGGCGGTGAATGCCTTCGGCCGGCTCGACATCCTGGTCAACAGCGCAGGCATCTGGCGCGCGGCGCCCATCGAACAGATGTCGCTGGCCGACTTCGACGAAACCATTGAGGTCAATCTGAGAGCGCCGTTCGTGGCTTCGAAGGCGGCCGCGGCTCACATGGGCGAGGGCGGCCGCATCATTTCGATCGGCAGCAATCTGGCCGAGCGCGTCACCGACACCAGTCTCAGCGCCTATTCGACCAGCAAGGCTGCGCTGGTCGGCCTGACCAAGGCGCTGGCGCGAGACCTCGGTCCGCGCGGCATCACCGCCAATGTCGTTCATCCCGGTTCGACCGACACCGACATGAACCCGGCGGAAGGCCCGCATGCCGAACACCAGCGGCGGAAGATGGCGACGCCCCGCTTCGGCAAGGCTGACGAGATCGCCGGCATGGTTGCCTGGCTCGCCGGTCCGGAAGGGCGCTTCGTCACCGGCGCCGCGCTCACCATCGACGGTGGCGCCAACGCCTGAAGCAGCAGCCGCTTTGACCGGTCCGGAGCGGCAACGCCGCTCCAGACGTCACGATGTTGTGAAACCGTTCTGCAACAGGCCCGCGGAAATTTATGGAAGCTTAACGAAATCGGTATGAATCGGTATAGTAGCGCCTTACATCCGCCATGCGGTTGGCAAGATCGTCTAGCGGCGCGGAACGGGAGCCGGCTTGCAGCCGGAGCGGGTGATTAATGAAATTCCTCGGAAATAAAGCCACCGTGATGCCGCTTGCAGTGGCGGCAGCACTGGCCTTCGGTGTGCCGCAGGCAAGCGCGCAAGGCCTGTTCGACATGCTGTTCGGCGGTGGCGTCAAGCACAGGCCGCAAGGCGAATTCCCGCCGCCGCCAAAGCGCAAGCCGAAGCCCGCCGTATCGGGCGGCGGCGGCACCAGGATCAGCAGCCCGTCCTACTACACCTACAAGGCCGACCGGCTGGTGCGCGTCGACTTTGCCGCGTTGGTGGCAGCACCTCCCCAGGTGGCAACAGCTGAAGACGCCGCCTTTGTGCCGTCGGCGACCAGCACTGCCTTCCGCGAAGCCGTTGCAGGCCTCAGCGACTATGAACTCTATGCCGAGCCCGATATCGCCAAGGCACTGATTGCCTATTACTCTGCCAATCCTGATTTCATCTGGGTGAACGAGGGCAATCCCAATGCCCGCGCCCAGGATGCGGTGCGGGTGCTTGGCGAAGCCGCAAGCTATGGTCTCACGTCGGCCGACTACACGGTCGAGGTGCCGGCAGCCAACGCATCGGCAGTCGATGCCGACGCCCATCTGAAGGAACTCGTCCGCTTCGAGATGGCGCTGTCGGCGCGCGTACTGCGCTATGCCCGTGACGCCCAGAGCGGGCGCGTCGATCCCAATCGCATCACCGGCTACTATGAATTTCCGCCGAAGCCGGTCGACATGGAAGGCGCGCTCAAGACGCTGGCCCACACCCAGGAAGTGCGCACCTACCTCGAATCGCGGCACCCGCAGAACGCGGAATATCAGGCGCTGCGCGTCGAACTTGAATCGCTGCAGGCGAGCGCCGAAAACGAAATCGTCGTCGATCCCAAGCTGTTGCTGAAGCCCGGCGAGACCAGCGCCGAACTGCCGAAGCTGCTGACGCTGATCGCGCGCAATCTCGACGACGAGATGGGCGGCGCCTATGGCGAGATCTTGTCTCGTCTCGGCACCAGCGATGTCTATGTTCCCGAACTGGTTCCGATCATCAAGGCCGTGCAGGTGAAGGCCGGCATGAAGGGCGATGGGGTCATCGGCCCGCGCACCGTCGCCTCGCTCGCCGGCGCATCCAAGGCAGACAGGCTGCAGAAGGTGCAGGTTGCGCTGGAAGAGTTGCGCTGGCTGCCGTCCGATCTTGGTAGCCCGCGGGTCTTCATCAACCAGCCCGCCTTCACCGCCAGCTATATCGACAATGGCGAGGAGAAGCTGAAGACCCGCGTCGTCATAGGCCGGACCACCAACCAGACCGCCTTCTTCTTCAAGGAGATCAAGCAGGTCGATTTCCATCCCTATTGGGGCGTGCCGCAGTCGATCATCGTCAACGAGATGCTGCCAAGGCTGCGTAGCGATCCGGGCTATCTCGACCGTGCCGGCTACGAGGTGACCGATTCGCGCGGCAGGCGGGTTCCCTCGTCCTCGGTCAATTGGGGCGCCTACGGCGCCAACATTCCCTACAGCGTGCGCCAGCAGCCGAGCGAAGCCAATGCGCTGGGCGAACTGAAGATCCTGTTCCCCAACAAGCACGCCATCTACATGCACGACACGCCGCAAAAATCCTTCTTCCAGCGCGATATGCGGGCGCTCAGCCATGGCTGTATTCGCCTTCAGGACCCACGTGGGATGGCGGCGGCGGTGCTCGGCGTCTCGGTCGACGACATCGCCGAAAAGCTCAAGCACGGCCATGCCAGCGAAGACGTGACACGCACGATTCCCGTCTATGTCTCCTACTTCACTGCCTGGCCGGACCTGTCCGGCAAAGTCGAATATTTCAACGACGTCTACGACCGCGACACGCGGCTGATGCAGGCGCTGGACGCGACTGAAGCGGTGCGTTCGCCGACGAGCTGAACCAGCGGAGTTCCTCGTTCAACGAAACGAGGAACTCACTTTGTCTCTCTGGTTTTATTAGATTTTTGGCCGATAGACGGTCGCCCGTTTCCTGCGATCAGCGCTGGATGAGCGGACGCCGGAAGCCGGCGTCGCGGCCCGCGATCAGCCAATAGACCAGGCCGGCTACGAGGCCGGCGGCGGCGATGATGCCGATATCGGCCCAGCGTCCGGCATCCTCTTCCGCGGCCGGCCAGACCAGGAAGAAGCCGGCTGCAGCGGCAGCGGCGCCAAACAGCATGTGCACCAGGAAATTGCGCAGGGCAAAGAATTCGGCGAGCAGCGCGAAGATCAGCGTCTGCAGGCCGGTCAGCACGATCGTCAGGAAATAGACGACCATGCCGAGCGGCGGCCACAGCAGCACGACAATGGGCGAAAATTGCATGGCGCCGAAATAGTCCGGCGCGTTGGGCAATACGGCGAGTGCGCAATATATCGCCACGACCGCGAACAATCCGATCAGCACCGAAACGAAATAGCCGGCAAGCATCATCAGGATGCGCTTCAAAACATGCTTAACCATGGCCATGCACCCCCGTGCCCTGCAACTGTTACGCGCACTCAGCCATCAAAGGCGGATCGGCGCAAGAGTGCATCCAGCAGTGCTTTGCGGCAAATCTTCAGGCGCCGCCGCATAGATGTTGCGAATCCGGCAAAACCCATGTGCCTTTTATCGTGAGGTCCACGCCGTAATAGACCCGCCCGCGCTCGTCGCCCTGCGGACAATCCCTCGGGATCGATATCAGGCACATGACGACAGGATCGCCGGCTTTCGAACTGGCAAGGCCAGGCTCCCGCTCGTAGGAAACCCCGGCGCCGCCATTGCTGAACCGCGCCAGGCTGCCGGCTTCAGGGCCGGCGGTTTCCAGCGGGTCGTCGCCGAGCCGCGTCGTCAGCGCGGTGATGTGGGTCAAGGCGCATTGGCCGATCGACGAGGGCAGGCGATGGTCGGGGCTGCCCGGATGGCGGGCCGCGGTGTCGAGCGCCTTCTTGCCGATCAGGGCGATGTTGTAGTCCTGCACCCAGGACGGCGCATTGCCGTAGGTCTGCAGCGCGTTGTTCTGGGCGCTGACGATGCAGGCAGCATCCTGCCCACAGGCGTTCCTGTCGGCGATGAGCGCACGGGCGATCTTGCGCTTGTCGCCGCCAAAGGCTGGCTCGAAACCCGTAAAGGCCTCGGCCACCAAGGCATCAATTGCCGACAGTTGCGGGTCGGCACAGATCGCCTTTTCCACCGGCAGGCTGGCTTTGCGGCAATCGAAGGACGGCCCGTCGGCACGCGCTGGACCAAGGCAGACCGCCGCGCCAGCCAGTGCGACGACAAGCGCAAGCGAGTTGGCAATTCGATTGGAAGAAAGCATGGTCGCAACGTTGTCCGACAACTGCCACCATCGTAGGCAAAAAACGTGGCGGACGGAATTGCCGAAGCGGTGCGGTATCGGCGCTATTTCGGTTCGGCGGTCACGGGATCGAAGGTGATTTCGACTTTCGCCTTGTCGGCGGTGTAATAGGTGACGGTGTACCCATCCTTGTCCCAGTCGACCTCCTTCACATAGCGAAAGCCGTCGCGCTGCTCGACCTTGGCGATGATTGCCGACAGTTTCTGGGCATTCGTCGGCGGCAGTGGGCTGTCATCCGCGGCAAAGGCCGTCGAGCCGGCCAGAAGAACGACGACACCGGTCGCCAGAACAAGATTTCGCATGATTACCCTCATTTCACGTTGGTATGAACCGCACCGGAAACTCGCAGGCAGCACAGTTTGTTCCGAGAGCTGACATCGCGCAGCTTCCGTGAAGCCCTGGATCGCCGCGCTCAGAGCGACGGCACGCCCATATTTGAGCCAACCGCCGGCCAACCATGAGTGCTGCCACGGCCCGCGCTGGACAACCCGATGGTGGTAGAGCTTTGCCAAAGACCCTGCTAGACTTCTGGTCCTGGCGGGGTGGCATGGCGCGCCAACCCCGCCGGAATCTTCATCTCTCAGCGCGCGGCGAAGTGTTTCAGGAACGGGTCGTCGCCTGTGCTGGACCAGAACCAGAAAGGGAGCGGGGGCTCGAACATGGCTGTACGGAACTACACCCGTCAGCTGGCGACAATCATTTCTATCGATGCCGTCGGGTTCTCGCGGCTGATGGGCATCGACGACGAGTCTGCAGTCGCGGCATTCGAGGAACGGCGCGACATCATCGCCGACAGCTGTGGCACATTTGGCGGCCGCACGTTCGGCGACGCCGGCGACAGCATCATGGCCGAGTTCGGCAATCCGATCGAGGCGTTGCGCGCGGCCTTTGATTTCCAGGGCCGCATCGTCGCCCTCAACGCCGAGGTTGCCGACGATATGCGCATGCCGTTTCGCGCCGGCATCAACACCGGCGACGTCATCGTGCGTGGTGGCCGCCTCTACGGCGACGACGTCAACATCGCGGCGAGAATCCAGGAATTCGCGCCGGGCAACGGTCTCGCCGTTTCGGAGACGACCTGGCACCATGTGAAGGACAAGACGGCGGCCGAATTCACCGATCTCGGCGAATTCATGCTGAAGAACATCGCCTTGCCGGTGCGCGTTCTGATCGCCGGCCGCAGCGGCAACGGATCCTCGCCGGCGGCGTCGTTCGCGGCCATTCCCCAGGCCAATGCGCAGCAGAAGCTGTCGTCCAAGGGGCCGCCGGCGATCGCCGTCCTGCCCTTCCACGCCGATGGCGGCGAGCATGACATCGGCTACATGGCCGACGGCATCGCCGAGGACATCATCTATGGTCTATCCAACACCAGATGGCTCTCGGTCATCGCCAAGGGCTCCAGCTTCCAGTTCCGCGACGACACGCTGGGCACGCGCGTGATCGGCAACGCGCTCGGCGCGCGCTACATCGTCAGCGGCACGCTGATGCGCAATGGTGGCCAGATCCGCCTCAACACCTCGCTGGCCGACGCGTCCAACGGGCGGCTGGTGTGGTCGCAGCGCTTCGATCGCGATCTGGTCGACATCTTCAACCTGCGCGACCAGATCGGCGCTGAGATCGTTTCGATCCTCGACAAGGAGGTCGACCGGGCGGAACAGGCACGCACCTTCCAGGTTCCCTGGGAAAGCCTGGAGACCTGGCAACTGGTGCGACGGGGCCGCTGGCACATGAACCGGCGCACCCGCGGCGACACCGAAACAGCACTCGAGTTCTTCCAGAAGGCCTACCGCGAGGACGCCAACTCGAGCGCCGTGCTCAACGAACTGGCGTGGTGGTATTTCTGGCGGGCATGGCTGCGTTTCGGCGACAGCGACGATTTGAACAAGGTCGAGCAGTTTGCCCGCAAGGCGTTGCTGGTGGACAGCCTGGATGCGCGCCCGCACGCCCATCTCGGCGCCGTCGACATCATGCGCGGCGAACCGCGGTCGGCCGTCGACCATCTCGAGGAAGCGATCCACATCAATCCGAGCTTTGCCTTCGCGCGCTCGGCCATGGGCAGCGCCCAGCTGCTGCTCGGCAATGCCGCGTCAGCGATACCGTTCTTTCTCGATACCGAGCGATTGAGCCCGTTCGACCTCTACCGCTTCCACAATCTGGGGGAACTGACGGCGGCCTATTGTCTGGTCGAGAACTGGCCTGCGGCGATCGCTGCTGCCGATCGCTCGCTCAACCTGTCTCCCGGCTATTTTTATTCCAGGTTCCTGAAGATCGGCGCGCTGATGCGAAGCGGCCGGCCGGAACAGGCGCGGCGCGAGATGACCATTTTCACCACCCGGCATCCCGATTTTTCAGAACAGCGTGTGCGCTGGATACCATTCACCGACAAGGCCGCGAACGAGATCCTCGTCGCCAATTTCCGACTGGCCAAATGAACATGGCGTCAATGCTGGCTGGAACATGGACCAACTGTGAAAAGATTCACATACGTGCAACCGATGCAAACCTAGGCGTTGAACGGCCGGCATCGCAATAACGTGGATAGCCGGGGGGCTTGAACGCGCATGACCGAACTGAAGTATTTCGACGCTATTCGCGTGGCCCAGAAAAACCAGCGCCCGCTGTCGGAAATGCCGCCGTTCGATCTCGGCCGGATCCGCAAGACAGGGCTGATTGCGCGCATCGTCGGGTCTCTGGCCGAAGACCCCCGCTGGGCGCTTTCCCTGTTGCGGCGTATCCGCCCGACCGGCAAGCTCTTCGGTGTTCTGGTGGTCACCAAGAACGCCGATGTCCGCGACATATTGGAGCGCGGCGACGAATTCCAGACCCCATACGGCCCGGAAATGACCGAGCTTGCCCGCGGATCGAACTTCATCCTCGGCATGCAGGACGGCGCCGACTACCGGCGCATGAAATCGTCGGTGCTGAGTGCATTCCCGCCGGCCGAGGTCGAAGCCGCCGTCAGGCCGATCGCGGCGCGTCATTCGCAAGAGATCATGACGCGCGCCAGCCCCGGCTTCGATGCGATCTCCAGGTTGATGAAGATCGTCCCGGTGCACATCTGCCGCGATTATTTCGGCGTCGAGATGGACGATGAATCCGAATTCGCCGACTGGGCGATCGCGCTGAGTGCGCTGTTCTTTTCGGACCCGACGGCGAGCCCCGTCATGCGCGAACTCGCAGTGGTGGCGGGCGACCGTCTTCTCAAAGTCATCGATCGCTCCATCCAGTCGGCTAGGGACCGGGGCTTGAAGGCCGAGCAACCGCTGGCGAGGCTGGTTGTCCAGATGGATCAGGGCCGCCTGTCGCGGGATGACCTCAATTCGATCATGCTGGGCATGATCGCCGGCTTCGTCCCGACCAATGTGCTGGCCGCCGGCAATTGCCTCGACGTGATCCTGTCGCGGCCCGACGCACGGCAGGCTATCGATGCCGCATTGGCCGAAAACGATACCGCCAAGCTCGACAGGGCCGTCCTTGAAGCCATGCGCTTCAAGCCGATCTGGGTCGGCCCCTGGCGCTACACGGCCCGCGACGCGATCATCGGCAAGGGCACGCGCCGCGAGCGCCTGGTGAAAGCCGGCACGGTGGTGATGCCGGCGACGCTGTCGGCGATGTTCGATGCGGACGCCGTGCAGAACCCGGACCAGTTCGACACATCGCGCCCGCATCGCGACTACATGGTGTTCGGCCACGGCATTCATCAGTGCATCGGCGCCGAGATCGCCAGGATCCAGATCGGCGAAAGCCTGCGCGCCCTGTTCCAGAAGCAGGGCGTGCGCCGCATGCCCGGCAAGGCCGGGCGGATGACCCGCGTCGGCGCCTATCCCGAAACCCTCAAGGTCGATTTCGAACGGGCAGAACTCTGCCGCACCGTAACGCAGTCCATGGTGACGGTGGTCTGCCCGGTCACCCGATCCGCGTCGCTGGATGCTGTCCGCGACAAGGTTGCCAGCCTCGGCAACCCGGCCGTCGAAGATATCCGCACCGCGCTCGACATTGCCGGCACCGTCCACTTCACCAGCCTGACCGTGGTCGGCACCGGCGAGATCGGCGCTGATTCCGGTCGGGAAAAAGGAGCTCTGGTTCTCGAGATTTCCGGTGACGGCAGCATCGACGATGTCATCGATGCGGTCACGCACGCCATCGGGCACCGGCTGCGGCCGATCTTCAAGGATGTCTGCGATCTGCGCGATGGCGGCGCATTGAACGATTTCCTGCGCAAGCACAATGTCGACATATCGCCGTCCTTCGGCAGCAATGCCGGACTGGTGTTTTCGGGCACGCCGGGGCACTCGGTCCAGCGTATCAAGGCCGAGCAGCAGCTTTTCGAAGCCGTGCGCGACATCGTCGAGCGGCCACGCAAAGGCGCCGGCAACGCTCCTGCCGTGCTCGCTGAAGTTCGCCAGCGTGTCCAGTCATTAGGGACGTTTGCCTGGGCGTTCGAGCCGGCCGAAAGCCTGCTCGAAAAGCCGCCGGGTCATTGGGGCCGTGCCCTGATGACGACGTTGCTGGTGCCGCCGGTCTTCGTCACGGTGGCGATCATCTGGGCTGCTTGCTGGTACATGACCTACGGTGTGGTGTTCGGCAGATCTATCGACATCAGTTCCCAGGAAATCTCCTTCACCGCCATAGCCGTAGCAATCACCTCACTTCTGTTGTCGGGACTTGGAGTGTTGGTGGCAGCGGCGCTGCTGGCGTTTTCGTGCTTGCTGGCGCTGCGACGCCGCGAGGACAGGGATCGGCCGGAAAGCACATCGATCGGCATATCTGAATTGAACGCGATACTCGTCAAGGAGGGCCACGCGGCACAAAACCATCTGACTGCGATTTCGACGATGAAGGCCGGCATTCTGCGGCGGCTGGCGCTCAGGTTTTCCTTCTACCTGATCTCGATAGCTGCCCAGAAGGTATTCAAGCCAGGCTTCCTCAACACAATCAACACCATCCATTTCGCCCGCTGGATACTGCTGCCCGCCTCCAACCGATTGATGTTCTTCTCCAACTACGGCGGCAGCTGGGAAAGCTATCTTGAGGACTTCATCGCCAAGGCGTCCGCTGGCCTGACCGGCGTGTGGAGCAACACCGTGGGCTATCCACGCACACGATGGCTGTTCCTGGACGGCGCGCGCGACGGCGATCGTTTCAAGCGCTGGGCGCGGCGCCAGCAGGTGCCGACCCTGTTCTGGTACTCCGCCTATCCCCAAATCAACACAGAGCGCATCCGGATCAATTCCCGGGTCAGGCGCGGCATTGCTTCCGCCGTCGGCAACGAGGCGCGCGACTGGCTGAGCTTGTTCGGTTCGCTACGGCGCCCGGCGAGCGAAACAACCACCGTTCAAAAGACCACTTCGCTGCTGGCCAATATCAGCTCTGCCTTTCCGGCGCCTCTCGAACAGCAGCTGGAAACCGGCGAGATCCAGTCCATCTTCTTCGGCCCGCTCGGCCCGCTCGCTTATTCGCATATGCTTGCGATCCGGGTGCCGGACAAGTTGCCGGCGCCCAAGCGCAGAGCCTGGCTCGATTTCGTTGTCGAGCAGACGAGTTTCGGCGAAGGCAGGCCCGCCGGGCGCGCTATGATAGTCGCCTTTGGTCCCGGTGGCCTGCGGCAGTTCGGGCTCGACGAGGGTGTGGAGGGCGATCCACTGGAAACATTTCCGATCGCCTTTCGCCATGGCATGGGCAACCCCGAGCGTGGGCGCATACTGGACGACCGAGGCCGCGACGGCCCGGACGAATGGGAGTGGGGGTCGCTGGAGAACCCTGTGGACCTGGTCATCGTCTGCTATGCTGAAGACCCGGGACGGTTGAAGACCGAGATTGCCACCGTGAGACGAAAGACGACCGGTGCAGGCATGAAGGTCGTCGCCGAACTGCCGCTCGCCGTAAACCGGGGTCCGACCGACACGAAGACGAAATCGTCCGACGGGGCAAAGCGTGACGATCGGTCGGAACGTGGGCCAGCCTACGAGCATTTCGGTTTCGCGGACGGGATTTCGCAGCCGATTGTCCGGGGCACGACCCGCGCCAGCAGGGGCGCCGCGCCCATGCATCTGGTCGCGCCCGGCGAGTTCCTGTTCGGCTATCGTGATGAGCATGGGTTCTATCCAGCCTCGCCCTCGGTAAGCGCATCACGCGATCGGACTGGAATCCTTTCGCAGGTGCGCCGTAGCCGGCTGATTCCGGGCCTGCCGCCACCGCCGCGCGATTTCGGGCGCAACGGTTCATTCCTGGTTATTCGCCAGTTCGAGCAGCACGTCGACGTCTTCAACAACTACTGCAAAAAGGCTGCAGCCTTGGTCGCGAGCCAACTCGGCAACCAAGCCATCACGCAAGACTGGATTGCCGCCAAGATGCTCGGCCGCTGGCAGAACGGTAGCTCGCTGGTGCGCAACCCCGATCATCCGGGACGCGTCATCGACAACAACTTCGCCGCTGGCGCCGAGGATCCGCAAGGCCATCGCTGCCCGCTTGGTGCCCACATTCGCCGTTCCAACCCACGCGACTCGCTGGGTGAGGACCGCGATACGCAGATCAATATCGGCAAGCGCCATCGTATCCTGCGGGTCGGCCGTACCTATGAGAAGCAGGACGGCAAGAATGGCAAGGTCGAAAAAGGGCTGCTGTTCATGTGCCTCAACGCCGACATAGAGCGCCAGTACGAATTCATTCAGCAGACCTGGGTTTCGTCGGCCACGTTCCAGGGCCTCGTCGCTGAAAAGGACCCGACCATTGGTTCGCGCAGCGGTGATGGCAGGTTCACCATTCCGTCATGGGAAAAGGTCACGATGCTCCGTGACATGCCGCAATTCGTCACCACCAAGGGTGGTGGATACTTCTTCATGCCCAGCCGCTCGGCGCTGCGCTACCTGATTTCGCGGCTCTGAGTCTTAGCCGGGGCTATTCGGGATCGGCGTCAGTCGTCGTCCTGCGATTCGGCGATATGGCGCAGCGCCCCGGTGTCGGTGATGCGCAGGCCGCCGCGTTTGATGGCAATGAACGAGCGGTTGCGCCAGTCGTTGAGCGTCTTGTTGACGGACTCGCGCGTGGCGCCGAGGAACTCTCCGAGTTCCGATTGCGAGATCGGGATCCAGCCGGCGCTGTCGGCCATCACCTTGGCCAGGAAGACCAGGCGTTTGGCGAGCCTCGCCTCGATGCCGAAGAAGGCCTGGTCGCCGAGTTCGCCGCTGACCCAGCGCAGCCGGGCGCACAGAAGTTCGATCATCGCGCGTGCCAGCGGTGGATTTCTCTCAATGCGATCAAAGAGTTGTGTCCTGCTGAGCGAAACCAGCTCGCAAGCGGTCAGGCAGATGGCGGTGGCGGTGCGTGGCCGCCCGTCAAGCGCGCCGATCTCGCCGACGAGGCTGCGCGACAGCTCGATATTGGCCACCAGCTTCTGCCCGCCAGGCGAATAGATCGAGATTTCCACCGTGCCGCTCATCACCCCGTAGATCCGGTCGGCGGCATCTTCCTGGACGAACAGATGCTGGCCGGCGGCGTAGCGCTCGACCTTGCAGCCGCTGAACAGGATATCGAACAGCTTTGGATCGATGCGTGCCAGGCGCGGCAGATCGTTTCTGTCGTTTGGGCCGCCAAAAGCCATGTTCCAAATTCCCAATTGCCGCAATCGGCGAAGTTTAAGGGCCGAAGTCTAAGGCAAGAGTGCACCGCGTCAAAGGCCGGCGTTCATCCCTTGCGATTACGCCTTGTAAAGGCTTGGCGCAGTGGTCGCGCCCAGTGCCTGGCTCGTGCCGGGCGGAAAGCCGCCTGCACGCGCGGCGAGAGGAGCCGCGCGTGCAGGCGCCAACTGATAAAAATGGATAGGTGATAAAATTTCTGTAAAACCGAGCGGCCGCAATGGCCCTTCCACCCGTTGCGATAGGTGGGCGCAAACAGCGTGAGCGTCTGTGACGGAGATCACATACGGCATCGCTGAAATAATGCGAGCGTCATACATCGCGCGAGCGACTGCGGCAAAGACATGCCGACGTTGCACTCCGGTCATCTTCGACGCGAGTTGATTTGTTTCCTTGCCTGCCAATCAGAAATGCACCAGTCTAAAATGGGGCAATACAGTTATTTACTTCGACAGAACCTTTGGGGGCGACTATGCCGGTCAGCAGAGAGCAGCGAATCCGTCAATATCTCGATCTCGTCACCGGGGGCGAGGGGACTGAATCGGTCCTCGGCAACGTGGAGACGATGGCAGGCGGCGCTCTGGAATCCCTTGCGCCTGCGGAAGCCGGCAAGACGGAGGCGGCGTTTGAATCGGCGCGCGCTGGCATGGAGAGCCTCGCGCGGGGCGCCGAAGTCGCGCCCGAGCAGCTTTCCGATCTGGAAGCCATAATCATCCCGGAGTTGCGGCCGGTCTATGACATCAAGGATGGCACCTTTACGACGCTGACTTTCGACGGCGCTCCGACACCTGGCCATTCGCTGTGGACGAAGCTTACCAGCGAGGCCGCATTGAAGCAGCGCATCGAAGCCGCCCTGCCGGCGATCGGGCGTATCGAACTGTTGTGGAACACCAATATCCCTTACGGCGGCACGGGCTTCGTCGTCGGCCGCAACCTGTTGATGACCAATCGTCATGTGGCGCAGATATTTGCGGACGGCCTTGGCGACTGCAATCTGCAATTCATCAACGGCCGCGCCGCCGGCATCGACTTCAAGCGCGATTCGGCGGCGGGAAACGTCTTCAAGATCCGCAATGTCCGGATGATCCATCCCTATTGGGACATGGCGATCCTAGAAGTCGAAGGCCTGCCCGACAACATCACGCCGCTGTCGCTCGCGGTCGCCGACGCGCGCGATATGCTGCGCCAGGAAGTCGTCGCCATCGGCTATCCCGCGTTCGACAATCGCAACGCGGTCGATGTCCAGAACGAGCTCATGCGCAATCGTTTCCAGGTCAAGCGCCTGCAACCGGGCATACTGCAGGGCGGCTTCGATACGGAGAGTTTCGGCAAGATCGTCAGCGCGGCGACACATGATTGCTCGACCACTGGCGGCAACTCCGGTACCGCCATGATCAACCTCGCCACCGGCGAGGTCGTGGCGCTGCATTTCGCCGGCCGCTATCTCGAGCGTAACTACGCCGTGCCGACCGGCGCGCTGGCCAAGGACCAGCGTGTCGTCGACCTCGGCCTCAATTTCGCCGGCGCCGCCAGCGGCGGCCCAAACGATTGGGGCGCATGGTGGAACAAGGCGGACAGCGGGTCGCCGGCCGAGGGCGTAAACCTGGTTGAAGTCGGCGGCGTCCAGCAGATCCCGGGCGTCGCCACCCAGACGCCTCCATCCGGAGGCGTCGTCGTTTCGCCGGGCGGCAGCGTCACCTTCGAAGTGCCGTTGCGCATCACCGTCTCGCTCGGCGCAACGCCTGCCCATGAAGCGGTCACGGAATCGGTCGAGCTCGAAGCGGCCAAGTCGACCCCTCCAGGCGGCGCATTCGTTCCCAAAACGGTCGCGGACTATGCCGGCTATAAGGGCTACGACGAGAAATTTCTCTCTGGCGGCACTAAACTCGCGCCGGTCGTTGTGCCGATGCCTGAGGCCACCGACCTCTCCGTGCTGGCGCCGCTCAAGGCCGGCGGCACGCAACTCGACTACCAGAATTTTTCGCTCAAGATGCACGCCAAGCGGCGGCTGGCGCTGTTCACCGCCTCCAACGTCACCGAGGAGAGCAATCTGCGCGAGCCGGAAAAGGGCCGCAACTATTCGCGCGGCGGCCTGTTCAGCGAGCGCTGGTTCCCGGATCTGCGGCTCGACGACAAGTATCAGATCCCCGACGTCTTCTACACCCAGGATCAGGGCGCCTTCGACAAGGGCCATATCGTCAGGCGCGATGACGTGGCCTGGGGCAGCACCTTCGAGTTGCTGCTCAGGGGCAATGTCTGTTCCTTCCATGTCACCAACTGCTCGCCCCAGGTCGAAGGCTACAACCGCTCCGACAGGGGCGAGAAGAACTGGGGCGATCTTGAGAACCACGTCCTGTCGGAGGCGGCGAGCGAACGGCTGTGTGTCTTCGCTGGCCCGGTGCTCGCCGATGACGACCGAACCTTTGCCGGCAAAGGCCCCAAGGGAACAAGTCTTCGCGCGCCGGTGCCGCGCCGTTTCTGGAAGGTGATCGTGGCGCGCGTCACAGACGGGCTCGCCAGCTATGGCTTCGTCCTCGAACAGGATCTGTCGGACACGGAGCTGGAGTTTGCCGTCTCCGACGAATTCATCGGCGCCATGTACCCGCTAACCGAAATCTCCGAAATGACCGGCATCACCTTCGACAAATCGATTGTCGACTCCGACCAGTACGAAACGGTTCGTGGCGGCGAAATTGCAATGCGGGCGGGATCACGCAAGCGGAAGAAGAAGGCTTAGGGTCGCGCGGCGCTGCGATGCCTTGCAGGGAACACCATGACCGAATGGACGCAATCCAAGCCGACCTCCCTGCTGCCGGCCACGCGCCCCCGAGCGGTACCAATTAGCGCCAACACAGCGGAGATCTGGATCAGCACATAGCTGACGGCTAGCCGGGCACCGGAAAGAAGTCGTTCGTCAAAAAGCCGTGATGCAGCGCTTCAAGATAGCGGCAATAATACGGGCTGGTTTTCATTCGGGGTTTTTACATGCGCACACGTCACGCCATCATGCTTGCACTTTCCGTGCTTTCCATTCCTGCCGTCTCCAGCCCGGCGCAGAAGGCACGAGCGCTGGAGCCTGAAAAATACACGGTCTACTGCGCCAACGATCACATCGAGGTTTCGTTCTGGGATCTCGAGCAGATGAAGGTGCGGAACGGCTCCGATGTCTGCCAGTTCCAGAGCTACACGAGCTACTCAAGCGCCTTGAACTTCGCGCAGAACAATTTTGGTGGGGAAGGGGCGAGTTGCAGCTGCTAGGAGTGCTGGCTTGGAGTGCGCTGTTCAGGGAAAGAAAATGGTGGGCGATGCAGGGATTGAACCTGCGACCCCACCCGTGTGAAGGGTGTGCTCTCCCGCTGAGCTAATCGCCCGCTCGTTGCCCGAAGGCCAAGCGAGCCGCGATATAAGGGAGGCAGGGTTGTGAAGTCAAGGCGATGCGCCCGCCTTCTATGCCTGAAATAGGCGAGGGCAGGCGCTGCCGCGCAATCGCCCGTTTCGCTCAGCCGGCCGCAGCTGCAATCAGCCGTTCCGCCAGGTCGAGCGTCAGCGCGTCGAAATGCGAAATCACCGCCGACGGCTCGAATTCTCTGACATGGCGGTCGGTGTAGCCGAAATCGACGGCGACCACCGGAATGCCGGCGGCCTTGGCGGTGTCGATGTCGGTCTGCGAATCGCCGACCATCAGCGCATGATGCGGATCGCCGCCGGCGAGCCGGATGGTCTCGGTCAGATGGCGCGGGTCGGGCTTGCGGAAGGCGAACGTGTCCTGGCCGGCGATCGCGGCGAAATGCTTTGTCAGGCCGAGCGCCTCGATCAGCGCTTTCGAATTCGCCTCATATTTGTTGGTGCAGATGGCAAGCAAATAGCCGGCCTTCTCGAAGCGGGCGATCGCCTCGACGACGCCGGGGTAGGGGCGGGACTTGCCGGGGATGTTGAGCGTGTAGTGGTCGAGGAACAGCTTGAGCAGCCGGTCGTGCTCCTCCACCGCCAGCGACTTCTGCTGCGCGGTATGCGCGCGCTCGATCATCACCCGTCCGCCCTGGCCGACAAAACGCCGGAAGCCGGCCTCGTCGACAGCGGCAAGCTCGCTGGCGGCAAGGCTGTGGTTGAGGCTGTCGAGCAGGTCCGGCGCCGTGTCGATCAGCGTCCCGTCGAGGTCGAACACGATGATCGGTTGGGTCATGGCCTGTCCTGTGGCTGATGCATTGCAGGCAGGCGATAGCGGCTGCGCTTCTTTCAGGCAAGCCGGTGCGAGCCAAAGTCTTTGACCCTGCGGGCAAAAGTGCTAGGAGCGCGCATCCAGAAAAATCAGAACCAAGCCAAATCCCCGGGGCGAGCATGGATGCGAGGCAGTTGAAGGTCGAGGCCGCGCGGGCTGCCCTTGCCCATGTCAGCGACGGCATGCGCATCGGCATCGGCACCGGGACGACGGCCGACGAATTCGTGCGGCTGCTGGCCGAAAAGATCGCCGCGGGCTTGACCGTCATCGGCGTGCCGACGTCGGAGCGCACTGCAGCCCTTTGCCGCGAACTCGGCGTGCCGCTGTCGACGCTTGAGGAAACGCCCGAGCTCGACCTCACCGTCGACGGCGCCGACGAGATCGACGCGGCGCTGACGCTGATCAAGGGCGGCGGCGGCGCGCTGCTGCGCGAGAAGATCGTCGCGGCGGCATCTCAGCGCATGATCGTCATTGCCGATCGCTCGAAGATGGTCGAGACCCTTGGCCAGTTTCCGTTGCCGATCGAAGTCAACCAATTTGGCCTGCGCGCCACCGAAAACGCGGTCGCGGCAGCGGCCAAAAGTCTCGGCCTTTCCGGCCCGGTTACATTGAGGATGACGGGGGGCCAGCCTTTTGTTACAGACGGCGGCCATTTTATCCTCGATGCATCTTTTGGCCGCATTCCGGATACAAGAGCGCTTTCGAATGCTCTCCATGCCATTCCTGGTGTGGTCGAGCATGGTCTTTTCATCGGGCTGGCGTCAGCGGCCATCATCGCCGGCGGCGACGGCATCCAAACCGTCCATGCCGCCCGAAAACCAGGGAGTTCTACCGATCATGATGTTGCATAACCGGGTTCGCAATCTTTGCGCCGTTCTGGCGGCTTCGGCCGTTTTCGCCTTCTCTTCCCCGGCGTTCTCGCAGGAGATCACGGAATCGCATCTGAAGGCGGCACGGGCGGCGGTCACGGCAATCCACGCAACCGACTCGTTCGACAACATCCTGCCGCAAGCGGCGGCCTCGCTCGAGCAGCAGCTTATCCAGAAGAACCCTGATATGCAGGAGCTGATCGGCAAGACCGTCAGCGAGAAGGCACTGGCGCTGGCCTCGCGCCGTGCCGATCTGGAGAAGGAAGCAGCGCTCGCCTATGCCAAGGTGTTCTCCGAGAAGGATCTCACCGACATCGCCGCCTTCTACAATTCCGATGCCGGCAAGAAGCTGCTCGACAACGGCCCCAACGTGACGCGCGAACTGGTCAAGGCCGCCGACATCTGGCAGAACGGCTTGGCGCGCGATCTCGCCCAGCAGGTCGGCGAAACGCTGGCAGCAGCCGCGAAGGCCGCTGCTCCGGCCGCGCCTGCACCGGATAACGCAACTGCCCCGGCCGATGGCGCTGCACCTGCCGACGGCGATGCGCCCGCAGACGGTGACCAGCCGGAAGCCCCCAAGAACTAAGACATCTGATTTCGCCACCGGCACCCTTGCCGCTGGACCAGAAACCCCGGTGGAAACCGGGCTTTTCTTTTGGCTTCATGCAGCCTACCTGTCTCAAACATTTCTTGGGGCAAGGAACAGCAGCATGGCCGGCTACGACTACGATCTCTTCGTCATCGGCGGCGGCTCCGGCGGGGTTCGGGCGGCGCGCGTGGCGGCAGCGCTCGGCAAGCGCGTTGGCATCGCCGAGGAATACCGCTATGGCGGCACCTGCGTCATCCGTGGCTGCGTACCGAAAAAACTCTATGTCTATGCCTCGCAATTTCCCGAGCATTTTGCCGACGCCGCCGGCTATGGCTGGACGGTGCCGGAGGCCAGCTTCGACTGGCCGACGCTGGTCGCCAACAAGGACCGCGAGATCGCCCGTCTGGAAGCGATCTACGAAAAGAACGTGAAAGGCGCCGGCGGCGAGACGTTCCACTCGCGCGCCATGCTGGTCGACCCGCATGTCGTGCATCTCCTGGGCGATGACCGCACCGTCACCGCCGACCAGATCCTGATCGCCACCGGCGGCCGGCCGGCGCCGCACCCGGCGCTGCCCGGTCACGAGCATTGCATCTTTTCCAATGAGGTTTTCGACCTCAAGCAACTGCCGAAGGCGATCATGATCGAGGGCGGCGGCTACATCGCCGTCGAATTCGCCAATATCTTCCATGGCTTGGGCGTCGACACCACGCTGGTCTATCGCGGCAAGGAGATACTGTCGCGCTTCGACATGGACCTGCGGCGCATGCTGCACGAAACCATGGAAAAGAAGGGGATCAAGATCCTCTGCCACGCCGTGTCGGAATGGGTCCGCAAGCGGCCGGACGGCAGGCTGGATGCGTTGGTCACCGGCGGCAAGGTGCTGACAGTCGACCAGGTCATGCTCGCCATCGGCCGCCTCCCCAACACTGAGAATATGGGCCTGGAAGGCGTCGGCATCGAACTCGGCAAAACCGGCGCCATCGTTGTCGACGAATATTCCCGCACCAACATCGACAACATCTGGGCGATCGGCGACGTCACCAACCGCGTGCAGTTGACGCCTGTGGCGATCCACGAAGCCATGTGCTTCATCGAGACCGCATTCAAGGGCAATCCGACCGCGCCCGACCACGACACCATTCCGACCGCCGTCTTCTCACAGCCGGAGATCGGCACCGTCGGGCTGTCCGAGGACGATGCCGTCAAGCGCTACTCCGATATCGAAATCTACCGCGCCACATTCCGGCCGATGCGGCACACGCTGTCGGGCCGCGACGAAAAGATGCTGACGAAGCTGGTGGTCGATGGCGCCACGCGAAAAGTGCTCGGCGCGCACATCCTCGGGCCGGACGCCGGCGAGATGGCGCAGTTGCTCGGCATTCCGCTGAAGGCCGGCGTCACCAAGGATGATTTCGACCGCACCATGGCCGTCCACCCGACGGCAGCGGAGGAACTGGTCACCATGTACAAGCCCACCTACCGCGTGAAGAACGGCGTGCGGGTCGATTGACGCCCGCGCGCTCGATCTTGAAGAACCCCCCATGGCAGCCGCTGTTGCCACCGCGATGGGAGGCCTGAAGCTTATTACAACAAAGTGCCGCGCAGGATGACCAGCGCCACCGAAAAATAGATCACCAGGCCGGTGACATCGACCAGCGTGGCGACGAACGGCGCCGAGGCGCTCGCCGGATCGAAGCCGATCCGTTTCAGCGCGAACGGCAGCATCGACCCCGACAGCGAGCCGAAGGTGACGATGCCGACAAGGGCTGCCCCCACGGTCGCCGCGATCAGCGGCCAATGCGGCCCATAATCGTAGAAGCCCATATACTGCCAGAGCGCGATGCGGCAGATGCCGACCACGCCAAGCATGGCGCCGAGTACCAGGCCGGTTGGCAATTCGCGCAACGCCACCCGCCACCAGTCGCGAACGCCGATCTCGCGCAGCGCCAGCGCGCGAATGACGAGCGAGGTCGCCTGCGAACCGGAATTGCCGCCCGAGCTCATGATCAGCGGGATGAACAGAGTGAGCACGATCGCTTTTTCCAGTTCGCCTTCATAGCTTTGCATGGCATTGGCGGTCAGCATCTCCGAGATGAACAGCGCGCACAGCCAACCGCCGCGCTTCTTGATCATGGCGAGAAAGCTCATCTTCATGTAGGGCTCGTCGAGCGCCTCCATGCCGCCGAAGCGATGCGCGTCCTCGGTCGTCTCCTCGATCATGGTGTCGATGATGTCGTCGATGGTGACGATGCCGAGGATCTTGCCATCGTCGACGACGGGAACCGCGAGCAGGTCGTATTTGGAGATCGTCTGCGCCAGTGTTTCGCGATCGGTCAGCGGCGTCACCGTCACCGGGGCGCGATCCGGCGCCACCGACAGGATCGGATCGTCCGGCTCGCCGGTGATCAGCCGGCGCAGGCCGGTCGAGCGCACCAGCACATGCGTGTCTGGATCGACGATGTAGATGGCGTAGACGGTCTCCCGCGTCCGCTCCACCTTGCGGATGTAGTCGAGCGTGAGCCCGACGGACCAGTCCGACGGCACGCTGACGAATTCGGTCGTCATGATCGAGGCGGCGCTGCCTTCGGGATAGCCGAGAATGGAAAGCAGCGTTGCCCGCAGCGGCGGGACCAACCCGCCGAGCAGCTCGGAGCGCGCCGGTTCGTCCAGTTCGCGCAGGATATCGGCGGCGCGGTCGACCGACATGGCGGTCAGGAGCTTGCACGCCTTGGCGCGCGGCAGCGCCTCGGCCAGATCGGAGGCGCCGTCGAGTTTAGGCTGGTCGAAGATCTCGACCAGCCGCTCGAACGGCATTTCGCAAAGCAGTTCTATCGCGGTATCGCGAGATTCCCGGTTCAGGGCCTCGACGACATCGGCGACGTGATCATTGGCAAGGATACGCGCGATAGCGACGGCATCGTCGCTTGCTATGACGGGGGTAAATTCGTTCATGGCTCACTCCTTGCCGTCCGGCGGGACGTGAGCCGTTAGAGGTCACATCGAGGCGGACGGCGGTTGCGTTCGACTACTGTCGCCAGGCATGGCGCGGTGACCTTTCTGCTCGCGGGTTCGAGTTGGAATTCAGCGAGCGGGCGCAACATAGGAGCGCATCTTGGCGAGTCAATCGCGGGAGTGGCGGAAAACAGCCGGGAGCCGGCCCAATCGCGAGACTGTGATGATTATTGAAGGGGGAGGGAGCGAGTGCCCCGCCGCCAGTGGCGGAACGCGCTTCGGCGTGGCTGCTATTTCTGCTTCAGCCGGCGTGAAAAACGCATCCATTTGTCCTCGACCGGCCGCGGCTGCGTAAGGATGGTGGTGAGCTCGCGCGGAAGGTTCGGAACAAGCGGCCTCTTGGTGGCGACGCCGTCGGCGATCGCGACCACGCTGTGATAGAATTCCTCGCCCGAGGCCGAACGTGGCGGCACCGCCTCGTGCATGATGCTGATCACCGTGACATCGGGGCAATTGTCCTTGATCGCCTGGTGGAAGGCGATCTTGCCTTCGGGGTCGAGCGCGCCGGTCGCTTCGTCGAGGAACAACAGTCCCGGTTGCTGCAGCACGATGCGGGCCACAACCAGCTTCTGCTTCTGGCCGCCGGACAGCAGCTGGTCCCAGATCTTTCCCTCGCGGCTTTCATCGGCCATGTGTTCGATGAAATCGCCAAGGCCGGCCTTATGCAGGGCTGCCGCGACCTGCGCATCGCCATAGTCGTCCTCGGAGCCGGGCAGGCACACCAGCTGCTTCAGCGACACCTGCTGCAGCTTGACCTCCTGGGCGGCATAGAAGCTCCTCACACCGTCAGGGAAGACGATGGTGCCGCGGCCATAAGGCCACAAGCCGTTGATCGCCTTGATCAGCGAAGTCTTGCCGCAGCCGGATTCGCCCTTGAGGAATGCCCACTCGCCGCGCCGAAAGCGCAGATTGGCTGCGCTCAGGAACGGCGTGGCGTCTTCACCCTGATGCGCCAGTTCAAGCTTCTGGATGGTCAGGCCGAAGACCGGGTTCTGGCTGGCATAGTGGAAGTCGGAACGGCCGGTCTGGCTGTAGAATTCCTGCGGCTGTTGGACGTTTTCAATGGCGTGCGCCAACTCGATGACGCGCTGGCTGTTGGCCCGCAAGGTGGCGAGACTCGGCATGACATGGATGAACCAGGAACATTTGCTGATCAGCGCGTTGACCTGCTCGGAACCGGTTATGTAGCCCTTGAGGTCGACGCCGTTGTGGATGAACGGCACCAGACCAGGTCCGTAGGCGACAACTTTGGCCCCGACGAAATTATAGACCGATTCGAATCCCGCATAGAGGGTGTTGACGATGTTGAGCTTCGACCAGGTGGTATCGATATCGAGATAGAGCCGTCCATGTATCGTCTTTTGCACGTCTTCGCCTTGCGACGCCGACACATGGAAACTGCGGCGCAACAAAGTGATCAGCTCGCTGCGATAGGTGCCTTCGGCCTTCTGCATCCTGACGTTGAGCCACTCCAGCATTCCGCCGAGTTTGATCGCGATCCAGGTATTGACGGGCACGTAGATGGCAACCGCCAGCAGAGCGAGGACGGCGCTGCCATAGCTGCCGAGGGCATCCAGACCTTTTACCTCCACGGAATTCGCCAGCAAAGCGCCGCCGACAAAATAAAGTGAGGTGAAGACGCCGAAGACACCTTGGGCAAGCCCGATGGCGCCGCCCGCCATGTCTTTGATGGATTCCTGCACGCGCTGATCGATGTTGTCGGGCGCTGGCGCATCTGGCGAGCCATTCTGAGCGTGGTAGTGAGTATGGTTGGTATCAAGCAGCGCCGCATTGAAACGCGCGTTCAACCAGGCGCGCCATTTGCGATGCAATGTCGCCGATACAAATTTGCAGGCGCCTATGATTCCGATGTCCTTGAACACGACCAGCAGCACAAGCAGGCCGGCATTGGTAAGCACTGATTCAAGGGGCGTGGTATTCGCGGCGTCGTGGAAAAAAGCGATTGAGGCTGCCAGTTCGCCCGCCAACACGGTAAACCAGACGTCGGCCTTGCTCGACAGGGCTATGATGAGTGCGAGGACGACGGTGAGAGCCCAGGCCTCTCTCCACCGGTCCGAGAACCAGTAGGCCCGCATCAGTCCCCAGAAGGTCCGCATCGACGATACTGGCGTCAGGGGCGACGGCCCGGCGGGGGCGTCGCGGTTCCAAAGTGCCGATATTGAACGTCGCGGTCTGTCGACCCGAATCACAATCCCGCCCAAACCTTTTTTAGTTTTGTTACGGATAGTAACACCAATTGATCATTTTCTATGAATTTTATCCCGGCGAATGTGAAGCAGCCCACCGGCCGTTGCCATGAGGCAACAGTTGGTGCTGCGAGATCGCCGTCTTTGGGTCAAATTTGTCCTTTGTTTCAATGTGTTGCGAGAACGCTCAGATGTGCGAATATATTCCACTGAGGGAAAGCTCATACACGGCTTTGTGACCAAAAGGCCTGCCCGTCGGCCGGTTTTCCCACCGCGCGCTAACCGGATCGCCCGAAAAATTGCCGTCCGTGATCGCCCCAGGCCGCCCGAATCATTTCACCGGCCATCATGGTTGGGCACGCAAGATCGTCGCTCCTGCACGGCGACTGCTCATGAGTTGGCCCACGCTTTTTAGCTGCAGCTGAACACCGTTTGACAATCAAGCGCACTGGAATGAACCTTGCCGGGCACTGTCGGCACCGATGCATGTCCGGTCCCCAACAAGGAAGCTCCCCAATGCTTGCACGCGCAGCCGTTCCCGCAATGGTGACGCTCTTTGCCTGGCTGCCTCTTGCGCATGCCGTCAGCCAGACCATTCCGGCAAGCGCCGAAGGGCAAATTGAGTTCAATGGGCCGTCCGGCAACATCGGCTGCATCTACACGCCGAAGGGCGGCACCAGCACCTACGAGCCACAGGATGGCGGTCCGGAACTGAGCTGTTCGCGAGTCGAGCCCAGCTACGTCACCGTGATCCTTGGGCCGAACGGCCCGGCGACATTGATCAAGAATCCGGGAGAGCAGGGCTGCTGCAGCGATGTCGCGAAGCTGGCCTATGGCAACAGCTGGAGCAAAGGGCCGTTTACCTGCCAGTCGTCAACCAAGGGACTGACCTGCACGGGCAGCAACGGGCATGGCTTCTTCCTCAGCAAAGCCAAGGTGACGGTGAAATAACTTCGGTCAGCCGGCCTTTTCCAGCTCGCCCTTGGCCTTTGCAGCCGCGACCTGGCGGATGGCATCAGTCAGCGTCTCGGCGTCCTGCGCGCCCATGACGGCGTATTTGCCTTCGAGCAGGAAACACGGCACGCCGGTGATCCCCATCCGCGATGCCGTGGCGATTTCTGTGCGCACCTCCTCGACGTCGGCATCGGTCGGCAACAGCGTTTCGACCACGGCAGCGTCCATGCCTGCCTCGCGGGCGGCATCGACCAGCACGGCGTGGTCGCCAATATTGCCGCCTTCCTCGAAATACAGCTGGAACAGCCGGCGCACGAGCCGGTTCTGCACGGCTTCACCGGCGGCACCGGCCCAGCGGATGACACGATGCGCGTCCAGCGTGTTGGCGGCGACCTTGATGGCGTCGAAAGCGAAATCGATGCCTTCGGCTTCGCCGAGCGGCTCTATGCGGGCATGCATCTGACGGATGCGCTCGTCGCTGCCGAATTTGGCCAGCATGTATTCGCGCCGGTCCTTGCCCTCGAGCGGGATGGTCGGGTCGAGCTGGAACGGCCGCCAGCGCACATGAACCTCAACGTCGCCGGCAGCGGCAATCGCTTTATCCAGCCGCTTCTGGCCGACGAAGCACCAGGGGCAGACGACGTCGGAAACCACGTCGACCGTAATGGAATTGTCATCGCTCATCTTGATCTCCTGCAGCCGAGCGTTTTACCGAGCATGATCTCGGCTACGCTCAGTTCGGCTTGCGCCACCATGTCGGCCATTGATAACCGAATATGGGTGTCTTTTTGGGATGATCCAGGTAATTCCAGTAAGCGAGCCATTGCTGCGCGTTGTACTGCATCGGCACCATGTAATTGCCGGAGATCAGCAATCGGTCGAGCACGCGCACGGCGGCGACATAGTCTTCCTTGGTCCGTGCTCTCAGCATCGCGTCGATCGCCGCGTCGACCGCCGGATCGGCGACGCCGGCCAGATTGAATGAACCTTCTCTTTTGGCCTCTGAAGAACCCCAGCGAAGGTTCTGCTCCATACCGGGAGACAGCGAGTTGCTGAACCCGCTCGACCCGACAAGAACCTCAAAGTCGAAACGCTGCTTGCGCGACTGGATCTGGTCGGCCTCGAGGCTGCGGATGGTCACCGCGATGCCGATCTTTTCCAGCGAGCGCTGATAGATGGCGGCAAAGCGTTCCTCGTCCTGCGAGGCCGTCAGGATCTCGAAACCGAACGGGTTTCCCTTTGGGTCCAGCAGGACCCCGTCCTTGACGGTGTAGCCCTGGCTCTTCAGCAGGTCGAACGCCACCTTCAGCACCTTACGGTCCTGGCCGGTGCCGTCATTCACCGGCGGGCGCCAGCTGCCGTCCATGACATCGGCCGGCACGCGGCCGGGGTAGGGCGCCAGCAGCGCCTTTTCCCTGTCGCTGGCGGGATGGCCGAGCGCGGAAAGTTCGGAATTCTGCCAGTAGCTCATCGTGCGCGTGTACTTACCGCCGAACAGGTTCTTGTTGGCCCATTCGAAGTCGTAGAGCATGCCGAGCGCGCGCCGCACCTCCGGATTGGAAAACTTCTCCAGCCGCGTGTTGAACAGGAACCCGGTCACCACGGGCGGTATGCCGGTGTCGAAGGTCTCGGCGATCACCTCGCCGCGATGAAAGGCGGGAAAATCGATATCGCGCTCGCGCTTGACCGGATCGCCCTCATCGTAAATGGCGCAGATGCCTTTCTTGAACGCTTCCGTCTTGGCATTGGCGTTGAGGAAGTACTCGATGGTGATCTGGTCGTAGTTGTCGAAGCCGCGCTTGGAAGGGATGTCCTTGCCCCAGTAATTCGGATTGCGCTTGAAGACGATGCGCTGTCCCGGCTGCACTTTGTCGATGGTGTAGGGACCGCTGCCGATCACCGGCTTCAGCGTCGTCTTCTCGAAGGTATCCTTGTTGAAGGCGTGCTTTGGGATGATCGGCGTCAGCGCGATGATCAAGGGGGTCTCGCGATTGGCCTTGTCGTTGAAGGTGAAGCGCACGCTGTGATCGCCGGTCTTTTCGAGCTTGGCGATCAGGCTCATGCGATCCCTGTAGGGCGGGCGGCCCTTGTCGGTGAAGACATCGTAGGTGAACAGCACGTCATCCGGCGTCACCGGCTCACCGTCCGACCACTTCGCATTTGGATTAAGGTGGAATTCGATCGATTTGCGCTCCAGGTCCATATCGGCGCTGTCTGCGAGCAGGCCATAGAGGGTGAAGGCCTCGTCGTAGTTGCGCATCATCAACGGCTCGAAGACGAGATTGCCGAAAATGAGGTCCTGCATGCCGCGCGCCGTGGTGCGCAGGCTCTTCAGGATGAACGGGTTCAGATTGTCGAAGCTGCCGACGACGCAGTAAGTGATGTTGCCGCCCTTGGGCGCATCGGGATTGACGTAGTCGAAATGCTGGTAGTCGGCTGGCAGCGCCGGCTCGCCCTGCATGGCGATGGCATGTTTCGGTTCCGACATCGCCACGCCGGGTGCAAAGGCGAAGAACGAGATTGCGGCGATCAGCCAAACAAGAATGCGGCCCATGACCGTCTCCTTACTGGGCGGCTTGATGATTCGGAGTGCACCCTAACATGGCGCCGCGGCGCTCCGGCCAGATACATCAATCCAAATCGCACGACCCAAATTGCGAGGCCAAGAATTGCAGGCGGCGGGCTGGATTCGGCTGCTCATGCAGTGTAACACGCGCTCCGAAGTCATTCTGTTGCCTCAATTCGGCAACAGGTAGCAGGACCACACGGCGCGAAGAAGCCGGTCCCGCGATCATTTGAGAGGAAATGCACGACATGACGAGCCTGAACAGCAACGCATACCGCCTTTCGGTCCTGGCCGCGGGCGTGGTCGGCTTTCTGGGCGCCGGACTTCCCACCGCTTCGGCACAGCAACAGATTCCGCAGGGTTGGTTCAAGGCCTGCACCAAGCAGGAAGATGTCGACATCTGCAATGTCCAGAACATCATCACTGCCGGCAACGGCCAGTTCGTCACCGGCGTC
Source organism: Mesorhizobium sp. M0514 (assembly GCF_040321145.1). Classification (NCBI taxonomy): domain Bacteria; kingdom Pseudomonadati; phylum Pseudomonadota; class Alphaproteobacteria; order Hyphomicrobiales; family Phyllobacteriaceae; genus Mesorhizobium; species Mesorhizobium sp. M0514. Next base: position 11,609 of record NZ_JAMYQZ010000033.1, on the reverse strand, counting down.
AGCCTGATTGAGTTGAAGGGCAAGGTAAACCGCAAGGTCTTCCAGGTCACGGTTCCCCCAGGTCGCCTGGTGCCCCCCGGCATCGCCCTGCAAATAGACGCCGGCAAGGCGACGAAGCTGGATTATGTCATTTGCTTCGCCGACCGTTGCGTTGCCGAAGTGCCGCTGACCGACGCGCTCGTCGCTTCCTTCAAGAAGGGACAGGCGATCACGCTGACCTCGATCAACTTCCAGAGTCAGCCAAATCCAATCAAGGTTGCCTTGACCGGCTTCAGCGGCGCCTTTGACGGCGCGCCGCTGCAGCAGTCGGACATCGAGGACCGGCAGAAAAAACTTCAGGATTTCGTCGTCAAGAACAACCAGGACTTCGCCAAGAAGCTCAAGGACGAGCAGGCCAAGGCCAAAGCCGCCAACTAATCGCCGGGACAGATACCGGAGCGACAAAAAGCGGGGTCATGCCCCGCTTTTTTGTTGTCGTCACGTCGATGCAAGGTGATGTCAGTGTCTCGACTGGCGTTTCGGCTCGTAGCGTCCATCCGGCCGCTTGTCGAACATCTCGCCGATCTGCGGATGACGGACCGGCTCACCTGATTGGTCCTCGAGCAGGTTCTGCTCGGAGACATAGGCGATGTATTCGGTTTCCGAATTCTCGGCGAGCAGATGGTAGAACGGCTGGTCCTTGCGCGGCCGCACGTCGGCCGGGATGGCTTCGTACCATTCGTCGGTGTTGGCGAATTGCGGATCGACATCGAAAATGATGCCGCGGAACGGAAACAGCCGATGACGAACCACCTGTCCGATCGAAAATTTGGCCGTTTTCATCATACTCACCACTAAGCCTCTAGAGCGCCCGGCGTCCCCTCCAATGTGCGAAGAGCGCTCTAAGGCTTTGAATTTACACACACCGTGGCCCAAAATCGAGCCCGACTTAGGTCTGGGATCAGGCTTTATTTGGCGCAGATGGCGTGTCAGTTCAATGCCGAAGCGCTTGACGCCCGATGAAGCTACGGGCTAGCCCGGTCCCGGGGTTTCGGGCCAGGGCAAAAATGTCTGACATTGTCGGTCTTGTTCTTCCGTTCTTCGGGCTGATTTTCATCGGCTTTCTGGTCGCGCGCATGACCAGGCAGCCGCTGGAAGCGCTTGGCTGGATGAACACCTTCATCGTCTATGTCGCGCTTCCTGCCCTGTTCTTCCAATTGCTGGCCCGCACGCCGTTCGAACAGTTGACCGAATGGCGCTTCATCTTCGGCTCGGTATTTTCCACCTACACGATCTTCTCGATCATGTTCGTATGGTCGGTGACGGCGTCGCGCGGCGAGATCGCCCAGTCGACGATCAAGGCGCTGGCCGCGGCCTACGGCAATATCGGCTATATGGGGCCGGGGCTGGCGCTGCTCGCCTTCGGCGAACAAGCGGCGGTTCCCGTCGCGCTGATCTTCTGCTTCGAAAATATCATGCATTTCGCCATCGCGCCGATGATGATGGCGCTGTCGGGCGACGACAAGACATCGCCGTGGCGGCTCATCCTCGGCGTAGTCAGGAAAATCGTCCTGCACCCGTTCATCATCGCGACCGCGCTTGGCGTCGGCGCCGCCTATCTCGGCTTTCACCCACCGCAGCCGGTCGATCGCCTGCTTGAATATCTTTCGCGGGCAGCCGCCCCTTGCGCCCTGTTTGCCATGGGCGTGACGCTTGCGCTCCGGCCGCTCAACCGCGTGCCGCATGAGCTGGCGTCGATCGCGGCGCTGAAGCTGATCCTGCATCCATCGCTCTGCTACGTCGTGCTGAGCTGGATCGGGAACTTTTCCGAAATCTGGGTTTTTTCAGCCGTGCTTTTGGCGGCATTACCGACTGCAACCAACGTCTTCGTCATCGCCCAGCAATATGGCGTCTGGGTGCAACGCGCCTCGGCCAGCGTGCTGATCACCACCTGCCTCTCGGTGCTGACGGTGACCGGGCTGCTCTACATGATCCGCCACGGCATCTTACCGCCGGACCTGTTTCCCTGAACCGCCGGTAAGCGCCGCAAAGCCGCTGCCCGGCCTCAAGCCTTCGCGCATGAAAAAGGCGCGCAGCGGCGCGAAACTGCCGAGCACATTGAGGCCGGCGCTGCGTGCCATCTGCGCCGGCAGCATGTCCGAAAGCAGCGACATGTTGAGCAGATTGACCGCGCCGGAACGCGCCAGAATGTCGGGACGGCGCCTGGAATCATAGGCGGCCAGGGCCTTCGCGGCGCCGGGGTCGCCGCGATTTTCACCAGCGATTCCAATGAGATGCTCGATGTCCCTGATGCCAAGGTTGAGACCTTGGGCTCCGATCGGCGGGAATACATGTGCAGCCTCGCCGACCAGCGCCACCCGATTTTGCGCGAAGCGCCCCGGTGATGCCGCAGAAAGCGGGTAAATTTGTCGGCCGGGCTCGACCGACACCCGGCCCAGCATCGACTGCATCTGCTGCTCAACACGCTCGGAAAGCGTCGCGTCATCGAGTGCGGCGAGGTCCTTCGCCGTCTCCGGTTTCACCACCCAGACGAGGCTGGAGCGGTTGCAGGGCAACGGCACCTGGGTGAACGGCCCGGTCTCTGTGTGGAACTCGGTCGAGGTGAAGCCGTGTTCGCTGCGATGGCCAAAATTCAGCACCAGCGCCGCTTGGCGGTAGGATCGCACCGAGGCCACTATGCCTGCCGCCTCGCGCGCCGGCGACAGGCGCCCATCGGCAGCGACCGCAAGCGCGGCCGAGACTTCGCGACCATCAGTCAAGACGGCATGCGCCTGATCTGCGTCCAGACGCCAACTCTCGACCATCGACGTCAGCCATTCGATGCCGGGATGCGCCGCGACGGACTTGGCCAGCGTCGGGTTCAGCGCACTGTTGGGCAGGTTGAGCCCGAACTGCTCCTCGCCGATCTCTATGGCGCGAAAAGTCACCACCGGGCTGCGGATCAGCCGGCTGGTCGCATCAACGATGCGCATGACCTTCAGCGGCGCGGCCTTCGGCGCAAGTTCGGCCAGCACGCCCAGCCGATCGAGAACCTTGAGAGCAGGGTTCATCAGCGCCGTGGTCCGGCCATCGGGCCCGCCTGCTTCGGGTCCGACCAGGGTTACCGGAAAGCCCGCCTCGGCGAAACCGAGCGCCGCGATCAGTCCGGCAGGGCCGCTGCCGGCTACCAGTATCCGTGCTGTCTCGCGATGATCCAAATTGGACTTCCAGTTTGCGATGCAGGTGTCTACCCATGGATATAGGTCAGACCATGCGGCTTGATCAACGCGGCGATTAGGCTCATTCGGTTGTCATGACCGGCCAGCAGGACGATTTCAGCCATCTCGACCGCGCCGGCCGCGCCACGGCAAGCCTGGCCCGCAGCCCCCGCCTGACGGTCAACATCGCCATCGCCGGCGGCATTCTGCTCGCCTGGTTCATTCTCGGCGCCATGGCGATCCGCGACGCCGAAGGCCGGCTCCCCGGCGTACCAGGCGATGTGGTCCTGCGATATCTGCCGCAACTGCCGCTGCCGGATGTCCTCGACCGCTTCTTCGGCATGTGCCTGACGCCCGCACCACTTGATGCCGGCGGCGCACAGCTTCTGGCGTTGATCGTGATGTGGTTTTCGATGGCCGTGGCGACGATGCTGCCGTCGGCGGCGCCGATGATCCGTACCTATTGTGAAATCGCCGACACCGCCCGCATCAAGGGCGAGCCGGTGGCCCACCCGCTGGTCCTGGTCGCCGGCTACCTCTCGACATGGCTTGTCGCCTCTACGGGATTCGCGGTGCTGACATTGACCGTCCACGCATTTGCGTCTTCCGGGCGATTGCTCGATCCGGTGAGCGGCCTTGCCGCGGCGGCCGCGCTGCTGGTTGCCGGCCTTTACCAGTTCAGCAGCCTCAAGCAGGCCTGCCTGACAAAATGCCGGAACCCGTTCTCGACACTGTTTTCCAACTGGAGCGCGGAGCCGGGTGGCATCTTCCGGCTAGGGCTGAAGCAGGGCCTGTGGTGCCTCGGCTGCTGCTGGGCGCTGATGCTGGTGATGTTTGCCGTCGGCGCGATGAACGTGTTCTGGATGGCGCTGATCGGCCTGTTCACCTTGATCGAAAAACAGACCACCGGCAGCCTTCCAACCCGAGTGGCCGGTGCGATACTGCTTGTCTGGGCAGTCGCCCTGCTAGTAGTCTCGGCATGACGGGGGATAATTCCATGGCAGAGCAAGGCTGGGCAATGAAAGGAGAGCTCGTACTCTCCTGCAATTGCACGGTTTTTTGTCCTTGCGTACTGTCGCTTGGCAGCCATCCGCCGACGGAGGGTTATTGCCAGACCTGGGCGGGCTTCCGCATCGACGCAGGCCATTTCGGCGAGGTCGACCTGTCCGGCCTCAATCTCGGTCTGGTCATGGAAATCCCCGGCTATATGAGCCGCGGCAACTGGACCGCAGGCCTGTTCATCGACAAGCAAGCCTCCGTCTATGCGGTGAAAGCGCTGACCAGGATCTTCACCGGGAAGGCCGGCGGAACCACCGCGCTGTTGTCGATCCTTGTCGGCAAGTTCCTCGGCGTCGAGCAGGTGCCGATCACCTACGAGACGCGTGACAAGACCCGTATTTTCCAGATACCGAAGATCATCGACGGGGCGGTCACACCGATTCCCGGCAAGGATCGCGAGAAGGATACCGTGATCGGCAACTCGGAATACTGGATCGCGCCGGAGATCATCGTGGCCAGGTCCGACAAGAGCAAGATGCGGGCTTTCGGCCGCAACTGGAACTTTGCCGGCCGCTCGGCCGAAATCTGCAAACTGGATTGGCGGGGCCCGTGAGCAAGAACACAACGGCCAGAAACGCCGCCAAAAAGATCACCGACCGGATTCCGAGGCCGAAGAAAAAGGTCACCTGGCCGCAGGCGCGGGCATTCTCGGTGCATCTGTTGACCGCGTCTGGCTCGTTCCTGGCCTTCCTGTCGCTGGTGGCGGCAAGCGAGCAACGCTGGACGGCGATGTTCTGGTGGCTGGGGCTGGCGCTGTTCGTCGACGGCATAGACGGGCCGATCGCCCGCAAGCTCGAGGTCAAGGAGATTTTGCCGACCTGGTCGGGCGAACTCCTCGACAACATCATCGACTATGTCACCTACGTGCTGATCCCGGCCTTCGCACTCTACCAGCGCGGCTTCATGGGCGAAGGGCTGTCGTTCCTGTCGGCGGCCATCATCGTGGTGTCCAGCGCCATCTATTATGCCGACACCGGAATGAAGACGAAGGAGAACTTCTTCAAAGGCTTTCCGGTCGTCTGGAACATGGTCGTGTTCACGCTGTTCGTCATCGAGCCCGGACAGTGGGTGTCCTTCGGCGTCGTCGTGGCGGCCGGCATCCTGACCTTCGTGCCGATCAACTTCATCCATCCCGTGCGGGTGGTGCGGCTGCGGCCAATCAATCTTGGCATGACGCTGCTCTGGTGCGCTTTCGGTGCGCTGGCGCTTGCGCAGGCGGCCCTTGCCGCCTTCTACGACCAGATCGGCGTTTTGGGCGAACAGGTCGGCGTCTTTACCAAGGTCGGCATCACCATCACCGGACTTTACCTCGCCTGCATCGGCGGTATCATGCAGTTCTTCCCCAAACTCGGCGCCAAGCCGGACACTAAGAAAGCCTGACCGCAGGAAAGCCCACAAATGTCCAAAGCAATCCGTATCCACGCCCATGGCGGTCCGGAAGTCCTGACCTATGAAGACGCCGATCCGGGACAACCCGGCGCCGGGCAGATCCTGGTCAGGCACACCGCGATCGGCCTCAATTTCATCGATGTCTATCACCGCAATGGCCTCTATCCGCCGCCCGGCGGCTTCCCGCTGATCCCGGGCGGCGAGGCGGCAGGTGTGGTTCTCGAGGTCGGCGCAGGCATCGACTGGCTGAAGCCGGGCGACCGCATCGCCTATGCCGTCAATGTCGGTGCCTATGCCGAACAGCGCATTGTCGCCGCCGACCGCGTGGTCAAGGTACCGGACCGCATCAGCGACGAACAGGCCGCCGGCATGATGCTTAAAGGCATGACGGCGGAGTATCTGTTGCGCCGGACCTTCAAGGTGAAGGCAGGCGACACCATCCTGTTTCATGCCGCCGCCGGCGGCGTCGGGCTGATCCTGGGACAATGGGCAAAACATCTCGGCGCCACCGTGATCGGCACGGCAAGCTCAACCGACAAGATCGAGCTCGCCAAGGCGCATGGCTTCGGCCATGTCATCAACTATAAGGAGCAGGATTTCGTCGCCGGGGTCGCCGCCATCACCGGCGGCAAGAAATGTGACGTCGTCTACGATTCGGTCGGCAACGACACATTCCCGGCCTCGCTCGACTGTCTGAAGCCGCTCGGCATGTTCGTCTCTTTCGGTCAGTCCTCTGGACCGATCCCGCCATTTTCGATGTCGCTGCTGGCGCAGAAGGGCTCGCTGTTCGCTACCAGGCCGACTTTGTTCGTCTACAACGCCAAGCGTGAAGACCTCGAAGTCTCCGCCGCGGCATTGTTCGACGTGGTGTTGAGCGGTGCGGTCGAGATCAAGATCAACCAGCGTTATGCGCTGAAGGACGCGGGCAAGGCGCAAGCCGATCTCGAACGGCGCAAGACCACGGGCACGACCATACTGATCCCCTGATCTGCCTTGCTGTTCAGTGTTTTGCCGCGACGCTAGGCACTGTTTACCCGAAAAACCGGGCGATCGGTCTGTTGTACGAAGCAGGTCGGTCTTTGCCCCTTGAGTTTCCGCTGAAATTCTTGAAGCTCTTTCAAGGTGGGTGCTGCTTTCGCACGAGAGCGGCCAGCGCATACCATGCTGGCGGGAACACAGAACATGTCCGGGAACCGGATGGGAGGCACTGTGAGTGCAGATCATGATGGAGCGAACCTGCTTGAGGTTCGTGGCCTGACCAAGATATTCGGCACGCTGACGGCGTGCGATCATATCGACCTCAACATCGCCAAGGGCGAGATCCACGCGCTGCTCGGCGAAAACGGCGCCGGCAAGTCGACGCTGGTCAAGATGCTGTTCGGCTCGCTGGAGCCCAATTCCGGCGAGATATTCTGGAACGGCGAAGCGGTGCGGATCACCAGTCCGGGCATGGCGAAGAAGCTCGGCATCGGCATGGTGTTTCAGCACTTTTCGCTGTTCGAGGCGCTGACCGCGGCCGAGAATATCGCTCTGTCTCTGGATGACGGCTCACCGATCAGCTCGATCGCGGCCAAGGCGAGGGCGCTTTCCTTCAGCTATGGCCTGCCGCTCGATCCGGACTCGCTGGTCGGCGATCTCTCGGTCGGCGAACGCCAGCGCATCGAGATCATCCGCTGCCTGTTGCAGACGCCGCAGCTCATCATCCTCGACGAGCCGACCTCGGTGCTGACGCCGCAGGAAGCCGACAAGCTGTTCGAGACGCTGGAGCGCCTGCGCTCCGAGGGCAAATCCATCCTCTACATTTCGCACCGGCTGGAAGAGGTCAAACGCATTTGCGACCGCGCCACCGTGCTGCGTCACGGCAAGGTCGTCGGCCATTGCAATCCGCGCGAGGAAACGGCTTCGTCGCTGGCCCGCATGATGGTCGGTAACGAGGTGAAGGCCGTGGTGCGTGCGCCGGCCGAAGGCATCGAGACCGCGCAGCCGCTGCTCGAAATCCGCGCCCTCAGCCGCAAGCCGGCAACGCCGTTTTCGATTCCGCTGAAGAATATCAACCTCACTGTGCGCGCCGGCGAGGTGATCGGCATTGCCGGTGTCGCCGGCAACGGCCAGGGCGAGTTCTTCGAATCCGTCTCCGGCGAGGTGCTGCAGCAGGACGCCGCATCCGTGCGCATCCGCGGCAAGGATGCCGGCTCGCTCTCGATCACAGGCCGGCGGCTGATGGGCGCTGCCTTCGTGCCGGAAGAACGCCTCGGCCATGGCGCGGCGCCACGCATGAAGCTTTCGGAAAACCTGCTTCTGTCGCGGCACGCCACCGACGGCAAGGTTTTTGTCGGCGCCGGCGGCGCCGTCAAAAGCGGTGCGGTCTATGCCGCCGCCCAGCGCATCATCGTGGCGATGGATGTGCGCAAGAGCGCGCCCGATCCGGAAGCTGCGGCCCTTTCGGGCGGCAATCTGCAGAAATTCATCGTCGGTCGCGAACTCGACCGCAGCCCTGCCGTCATGGTCGTCAACCAACCTACCTGGGGCGTCGACGCCGGCGCCGCCGCTCATATCCGCCAGGCGCTGATCGAACTGGCGCGCAGTGGCTCGGCGGTTCTGGTCATCAGCCAGGACCTCGATGAGCTGTTCGAGATTTCGGACGCGATCGCGGTCATGCACAACGGCGAATTGTCGAAGCCGCTGCCGATCGCCGAGGCCACTTTCGAGAAGATCGGCCTGTTGATGGGCGGCGCCGAGCCCGGCCACACCGAACATGGTCTGGAGACGGCATGATGCGCCTCGAACTCGTCAAACGCCCACAGCGCTCGATGCTGTTTTCGGCGCTGTCGCCTTTCATCGCCTTCGCTCTGACGATCATCGCCGGCGCGGTTCTGTTCGCGCTGCTCGGCGTCAACCCGCTGGGCGCATTCGAGGTCTATTTCATCGAGCCGATCAGCCAGGTCTGGCAGCTGCATGAGCTGGCGATCAAGGCCGCGCCGTTGATCCTGATCGCGGTCGGCCTGTCGGTCTGTTACAAGGCCAACATCTGGAACATCGGCGCTGAGGGACAGTTCATCCTCGGCGGCGTTTTCGGCTCGGCCATTCCGGTGCTGTTTCCCGGGTTCGAAGGCCCACTGGTGCTGCCGCTGATGCTGTTGTTCGGTATGGTCGGCGGTGCCGCCTATGCAGCAATCCCGGCTCTCTTGAAGACGCGCTTCGGCACCAACGAAATCCTGACCAGCCTGATGCTGGTCTATGTCGCCCAGCTTTTCCTCGACTGGTTGGTGCGCGGCCCCTGGCGCGATCCACAGGGCCACGGTTTCCCGCAGACGATCCAGTTCAACGACTCGGCGGTCCTGCCGGAACTGATGCCGGATGCCGGCCGCGCCAATTGGGGTTTTGTCTTCGCGCTTGTTGCAGCCGTGCTGATCTGGGTGCTGATGAGCCGCCTGCTCAAGGGTTTTGAGGTCCGCGTGCTCGGCTCCAGCCCGAGGGCAGGGCGCTTCGCCGGTTTCGGCCTGAACCGCATGGTGTTCTTTGCCTTCCTGCTGTCAGGCGCGCTGGCTGGGCTTGCCGGCATTTCGGAAGTCTCCGGCGCCATCGGCCAGCTGCAACCGGTGATCTCGCCCGGCTACGGCTTCACAGCGATCATCGTGGCTTTCCTCGGCCGGCTCAATCCGCTCGGCATCGTCGCCGCGGGCCTGGTGCTGGCGTTGACCTATCTCGGCGGCGAGGCGGTGCAGAGCGCGCTCGGCATTTCCGACAAGGTGGCACGCGTGTTCCAGGGCATGCTTTTGTTCTTCGTGCTCGGTTGCGACACGCTCATCCATTACCGCATTCGCCTGGTCGGCATGGCGCTGACGAAAAGCGCGGCGAAGCTTGAAGCCGCGCCGAAGTTGAAGGAAGCCCGCTGATGGACATCGCCGTCAACATCCTTTTGACCATCGCCACGGCGGCAACGCCGCTTTTAATAGCGGCCATCGGCGAACTGGTGGTCGAGCGCTCCGGCGTGCTCAACCTCGGCGTCGAAGGCATGATGATCATGGGCGCCGTCGGCGGCTTCGGCGCCGGCTATCTCACGGGATCGCCCTGGATCGGATTGTTGGCGGCAATCGCCATGGGTGCCGTGTTCTCGCTGCTGTTTGCGGTGATGACGCTGTCGCTCGCCACCAACCAGGTGGCGACCGGCCTGTCATTGACGCTGCTTGGCCTCGGCCTGTCCGGCATGATGGGGACCAGCTTCGTCGGCCAGCCCGGCGAGCGGCTGCCAAACCTCTACGTTCCGGTGCTCACCGACATTCCCGTGGTCGGCAGGCTGCTGTTCGGCCAGGACCCGATCTTCTACATCTCGATCGCGCTGACGGCGGCCGTCATGTGGTTCCTGTTCAAGACCCGCACCGGCCTCACCCTGCGCTCGATCGGCGACAGCCACACATCGGCGCATGCGCTCGGCATCAAGGTCATCCGCTACCGCTATCTCGCGGTCATCTTTGGCGGCGCCTGCGCCGGCCTTGCCGGCGGCCACCTGTCGCTGGTCTACACGCCGCAATGGGTGGAGAACATGAGCGCGGGCCGCGGCTGGATCGCGCTGGCGCTGGTCGTCTTCGCCTCCTGGCGGCCGTGGCGCGTGCTGGCCGGCGCCTACATCTTCGGCGCGGTGTGGATCGGCCAGCTTCATGCACAGGCATTTGGCATTCCGGTGCCTTCGCAGCTGCTTTCTTCTCTGCCCTATCTGGCAACCGTCGTGGTTCTCGTTCTAATCTCACGCAACAAGCGTCTGACGATGATGAACACGCCGGCTTCCTTGGGGCAGCCATTCGTTCCGGATCGTTGACAACAAAAACAAACGGGAAGCTCCAAGGCTAAACTCAGAGAGGTAACACAATGAAAAAACTGCTTATTGCGTTGATGATCACGACCGCCGCCATGTCACTGGCGGCGTCCGCGCAGGCCGCCGACAAGTTGAAGGCATGCTGGGTCTACACCGGCCCGATCGGCGATTTCGGCTATTCCTACCAGCACGACCAAGGCCGCCTTGAGGTGGAGAAGGCGCTCGGCGACAAGGTCGAAACCGCCTATCTCGAGAACGTCTCGGAAGGTCCCGATGCCGACCGCGCTTTCGAGCGTCTGGCGCGCGAAGGCTGCAAGATCATCTTCGGCACCTCTTTCGGCTTCATGGACCCGGAAGTGAAGGTCGCCAAGAAGTTCCCCAAAGTGATGTTCGAGCACGCCACCGGCTACAAGACCGCTGACAATCTCGGCATCTACAATGCGCGCTTCTATGAAGGCCGCTACGTGCTCGGCCAGATCGCCGCCAAGGAATCGAAGGCAGGGGTCGCCGGCTATATCGTTTCTTTCCCGATCCCCGAAGTGGTGATGGGCATCAACTCCTTCATGCTCGGCGCGCAGTCGGTCAACCCGAACTTCAAGGCCAAGATCGTCTGGGTGAACTCCTGGTTCGATCCGGGCAAGGAAGCCGACGCGGCCAAGGCGCTGTTTGACCAGGGCGCCGACATCATCGTCCAGCACACGGATTCCACTGCGGCACTGCAGGTGGCGGAAGAGCGCAAGCTGCACGGCTTCGGCCAGTCCTCCGACATGATCAAGTTCGCGCCGAACGCGCAGCTGACCTCGCTGACAGACGAATGGGGGCCGTACTACATCAGCCGCGTCCAGGCAGCGCTCGACGGCACCTGGAAGCCGGACAATGTCTGGCTCGGCATCAAGGACGGCGCCGTCAAGCTGGCGCCCTTCACCAACATGCCGGACGATGTGAAGGCGATGGCCGAGGCAACCGCCAAGAAAATCGCAGATGGCTGGAACCCCTTCACAGGACCGGTCGCCAAGCAGGACGGCACGCCGTGGCTCAAGGACGGCGAAGTCGCCGACGACGGCACGCTGCTCGGCATGAACTTCTATGTGAAGGGCGTCGACGACAAGTTGCCGCAGTAGTTATCGGAAACGCAAAAGAGAAGGGGCGCC